>SIAL01000120.1 GCA_009691815.1 Gemmataceae bacterium
CGGTAGCGGAGCTTGGCCAAGGTTTCGAGGCGCTGGGTGGCCCCGGGGTGACCCGAAACAAAAACCAGCTCCCCCGGCGAGGCGCCCTCTGGGGCAACCTTTAGAAAATGACTCGGGGTGTGGGGCTTGCCCTCCACATAAACCCGAAAAAGGCAAAAATCGAGATCGTAACGAGGAAACTCAAAGTTGTCGACATCGCCGCCATAGCCGGCAATGGCCGACTCGGGGGCAAACACCAAGCGAACATCGGTGAAACGGCGGTAACAATAAAGGTGGTACAGCCCGCCATGGTGAAGCGTGACAACATCACTTCGAAGGCCAGTTGCTTTTTTGGACTCGGCTTCAATTTCGGCAAGAATGGCCCGGCGAGCGGAGGCTGCCTCGCTTGGGGCTAGGAGCGGGTTTACTGCGGCTTCCACCCGAAGGGTGACATCTTGGATGGAAACCAAGACATTCAGTTCCAGATCGGGGCATAAAAGTTCCTCGGCCGGATTGCGAGCTAGATAACCGGCCTTCAAAAGGTTTCGGTCTTTGGTGGAAAGTTTTTCGAGCGCATCCGCCCCAATATGGTGGTTGGTAATGACCAACCCTTTTGAGGAAACAAAGCTGCCTGACCCGCCATTGTTAAACCGAATGGAGGCGTTTTGGAGATGGCTGAGCCAATCTTTAGACAGTTCAACGCTATATTTCGACTTCAAAAATTCCGTGGGTGGCTGGTTGAATAGCCACATGCCTTCATCTGCTTGAACCATGGCGGAAAAACCTCCCAAAAAGGTCCAAATCAGGGTGCCCAGAGTAGTAAAACGGTTCATAAAGTGCCTCCGAATGTCCAAATTCCAGCTGCAAGGGATTGGGGATGTCATAATCAAAACGATCCACAGAGCCGACGAATGTGTTTCAACCGGTTTATCAGGAAAAGATTTCTTATCAAACCCAGTCCCCGATGAATGAAGGGATTGCATGCCGAACGAGTTTGGTGCAGGGTGGAGTGAGTGATGGAGAAAGGCAAGCGTTGTGTACATGAGTTCATGTACACGGGGGCTTTCAATTGTACACCCACTAACCTTTTGCTAAGATATGCAATTGCGTTTTAGGAAACAGGACTTAGCCGTCTGGAGGTTGGCCCTTTAGTGAAATTCCATTTGATTGACCGGATCACCTCGCTTGAGCCTGGTAAAAAACTGGTTTGCCACAAAAACCTCACCATGGCGGAGGAGTACCTGTTTGATCATTTTCCGGGTTTTCCCGTCATGCCGGGGGTTCTCATGCTGGAAACTCTTGTGCAGGCCGGGGCTTGGCTCCTTAGGCTTTCAGAGGATTTTCAGCACAGCATGATCGTCCTTAGGGACGCAAGGAATGTGAAATACGGGACCTTTATGGATCCCGGTAACCGGATGGAGGTCAAGGTTGATCTTTTGGAGCGCACCGAAACGGGGGCGACTTTCAAAGGATCCGGGAGCAAAAACGGCCAATCTACCGTTAATGCCCGCTTCACATTGGCCACTTATAATCTCCGGGAGGCCAAACCCTATCTGCCCGATGGGGTCCAACGGGACGAAGACTTGGTAAAGAGCCTAAGACTCCGGGCCGGACTGATCTGGACAGGCCGACCTGCTTTGGGTTAACAGAAGGTAAAATCGAGAAGGATTAAGGATGCGCTTGAAGGATAAGGTTGCGGTGATAACAGGTGCCAGCCGGGGAATCGGTCGGGGCATTGCGGAGCTATTCGCTGCCGAGGGTGCCAAAATTGCCGCGGTATATCGTGGCAGCCAAGCCGCCGCCGAGGAAATGGTTGCCGGCATCACCGCCAAAGGCGGGGTGGCAAAAGCCTTTCAGGCGGATGTCTCGGATCTGGCCCAAGTCAAGGCCCTCTTTGAGACGATTGAATCAGAGGTTGGCCCAGTGGATATTTTGGTGAATAACGCCGGAATCATTCATGATGACTTGTTTGTTCGGATGGACCCCGCCGATTGGGCAAAGGTGATCCAGACGAACCTTTTTGGAACCTATAACTGCTGCCACCAAGTCGGTTTTCCGATGATGCGAAGGCGCTCTGGGCGGATCATCAATATCTCTAGCGTCGCGGCCGAATTTGTGAACATGGGCCAAACCAACTATGCGGCCAGCAAAGGCGCCATTAACAGTTTCACCATGGCCCTTGCCGTGGAACTCGCCCCACGGGGAGTGACCGTAAACGCCATTGCGCCGGGTTTCATCGAAACCGACATGAGCGCCCCGGTGCGAAACAAGGCGGGTGACGCGATTCAAAAGATGATCCCCCTCAAGCGGTTAGGTAAACCCGAGGATATCGCCAATGTGGCTCTGTTCTTGGCAAGTGCCGCCGGTGGATACATGACAGGTCAAGTGCTAACCGTGGATGGAGGCTTAAGCCTCGGTCCGGTTGTGAGCAAATGATTTTTGTTCCGTGCGTTGCGGGACGAAGATGGAATGGGCCAGATTGTGGATGGATCCGCATTCGGGTCAGGTGGGGACTCTTTGGGAGTCCCTGAATTGGGTAAGTCGGCATCCGTTGCCGAGGTTTTTTGTTGAGAGGATTTGGCCATGCCTACGCAGGAAGAGATTTTCAAAAAGGTGTCCGCAACCCTCGTTGAGGCCCTCAATGTCGATGAAGATGAAATAAGCCCATCGTCGACCCTGAACGGCGACCTTGGCGCGGAATCGATCGACTTTCTCGATATCGTGTTCCGTCTTGAACGCGAGTTTGGGATCAAAATTCCCCGCAACGAGCTTTTCCCCGAAGCCATCTTCCAAGGCGATGCCGACTTCGTGAAAGACGGCAAAGTTACCCCCAAGGGTCTCCAAGAACTTCGCGAGAAAATGCCCTTTGCGGACCTTTCCTCCTTTGAAAAAAACCCCGAGGCCACAGACCTGAGTGAGTTGTTCACGGTGGACCTCATTGCCCGCTATATCGCCGGCAAGCTTCAGGCGAAGTAGCCGCGTCCGGGGCTGGCCTTTAAAAGACCCACCACTTGGTTGGTGTTGTCTTGGTGGTCGCCTTTGGATTTTGGTCCCGTTTTCCTCTAGGAACCGGTTGGTATGCGTTGGATTTGGATTGACCGTTTCGAGGAGTTCGAGCCTGGCAAAAGGGCGCGCGCCGTGCGCAACCTGAGCCATGCCGAGGATCATTTTGCCGATCATTTTCCCGGCTGGCCGGTAATGCCCGCCAGTTTAATGATCGAGGGACTGGCCCAAACGGGCGGCATCCTTGTTGGTGAGGCGAATGATTTCCGCGAAAAGGTGGTCTTGGCAAAAGTGGTTCGCGCCACCTTCCACCGCGAGATGATGCCCGGCGAGACGCTTCACTATGATGTGGAGCTGCAACACATGGCGCCCGAGGGTGCTTCGGTTGCCGGTCGGGTTTTTGTGGATGGGGAGTTGGTCGGTGAAGCGGAGATCTTTTTCGCGCACCTCGACCAATCCCGTTCCAAACAAATGTTCGGCGATCACAATTTTGTGTTTTCCGGACAACTCAAGCACATGTTGGACATGGCGCGCAAGGTGATTAAACCCGCCGAAGCCACCCCTGCAAGCGCCTGATAAACACCTTTTGATTCACAACTCGATGGGGGGCGGGCCGGTTCGCCGGTCGACGAAAACGAAAGTCATGTCAATCAGGCGTCGTTCTGTCATTTCCGGAGTAGGTGTGCTCAGCCCCTTGGGTACCCGTCGGGCCCCGGTTTGGGAAGCAATTCTCGCGGGCACTCCCGGTGTGAAAGCCATCACGGCTTTCGACGCATCTTCCCTTCCCGTAAGAGTAGCCGGGACGATCGCTGATTTCGACGCCAAAGCGTACCTGGAAAAAAAGGACCGCAAACAACTTCGGATGATGGCCCGGCCCATTCAGCTTGCCGTTGCCGGGGCGTGGCTTGCCCTAGAAGATTGCAAGGTAGACAAAACGACTCTCGACAAAACCCGTTTCGGGGTCCTTTACGGTTCGTGCATGATCCCAAGCGAACTTCCCGAACTGGCGGAACCGGGCAAATTGTGTGTCATTCCCGGAGAGCGGGTGGTCAACACAAAAAAATGGGGAATCGAGGGGATCCCCGCCATTCAGCCCCTTTGGATGCTCAAATATCTCCCTAATATGCTCGCTTGTCAGGTTTCCATCCTTCATGATGCCCAAGGCCCAAATAATACCATCACCGAAAACGATGTCGCCGGGATTATGGCTTTTGGCGAGTCCCTCCGCATTTTGGAACGAGACCGAGCGGATTTCTTCCTTGTCGGGGGCGCCGAATCCAAGATCAACCCCTTAAGCCTTTCAAGGCAATGCCTTTTCGAAACCCTTTCCAAAAGAAATGATGACCCCGAAGGTGCACACCGCCCTTTCGACCGAGACCGCGAGGGAACCGTCCTATCCGAGGGGTCGGCGGTGGTTGTCCTAGAGGAGTATGAACACGCCAAAAGGCGCGGCGCGGAAATCCTCGCCGAGGTGGGTGGCTTTTCCGCGGGGTTTGACCGGGCCCGGGACGGCAAATGTCTAGCTCGGGTGATTCGCCAAGCCATGGCGGCGGCCGGGGTCGGTCCCGGGGAAATCGACCACATTAGCTCCCATGCCCAAGGGGCACCGATTACGGATGCCTGGGAAGCCGCCGCCTATAGAGAAGTGTTCGGCCACAATGTTCCCGTCCACGCCCTCAAGGGCCAAACAGGCAACATGGGCTGTGCATCGGGAATTCTCGAATTGGCCACGGCGGCATTGGCCCTTTCGACCGGTATCCGCCCCGCCACGATCAATTGTCCCAATCCCGATTGTGGACTGGTCGTGACATCAGGCCATGGTACCAAGATGGAAAAACCTTGTGTGGTCAAGGTAAGCCTTTCCCAATTGGGCCAGGTTTGCGTGGTGGTACTTAAGGCGATCCAATAGACCAAGACATTTTCCCGCAACCCATTTCAAAGGGTGCGGTCCCGGAGGTAAGCAAGTCATCATGGCGCAATCCCACCTGATGCGATCCAATAGGCGCATCGTCATTACAGGCATGGGGGCGATTACACCCCTTGGGTTGAATGTCGCCGATACCTACCGGGGTTGCTTGGAAGGTAAGAGTGGTGTCGGCCCGATTACCCACTTTGACGCCAGCACCTTTCCCACCAATTTCGCCTCGGAAGTGAAGGGTTTCGACCTCGCCAAGTTTATCACCGAACCAAAACGGTTTGAGTATTGCGGCATCAACGGGAAGTTTGGCGCCGCCGCCGCCGAACAGGCCTTGGCCGATGCGGGCCTTCGCCCTAACGACCCCTGCGGGAGCAAAGCGGACCGAACTCGTTTTGGCCTTTATCTTGGGTCGGGTGAGGGCATCACCGACTTTGATGGTCTCATTTCCAACATTGTCAACGGCCTTGATGCCACAGGAAAAGTCGATGCAAAACGATTTACCGAAACCTGTTTAAAAGTCTTCAATCCTCTCCATGAGGCGGAACAGGAATTTCACACCACCCCCGCCCACCTGGCCAGTGTGTTCGATCTTCAAGGACCCAATTTCAACTGTCTCACCGCTTGCGCGGCCAGCGCCCAAGCCTTGGGTGAGGGGATGGAACTGATTCGGTGTGGGGATGCCGATGTCATGCTTGTTGGCGGTTCCCATTCCATGATTCATCCCATGGGCATTACCGGGTTTAATCTGCTTACCGCCCTTTCGACTCGTCGTGACTCGCCCCAAAAAGCGTCTCGCCCCTTTGATCTCAATCGGGATGGATTTGTCCTGGGTGAAGGCGCCGCGATGTTGGTCATCGAGGAATTGGACCACGCCAAAAAAAGAGGCGCCCACATCTACGCCGAACTGGTGGGCTATTGCTCCACCGCCGATGCGTTTCGCGTCACCGATAGCCACCCCGACGGTCGGGGAGCGATCGCCTGTGTCAAGGGAGCCCTTGCCGATGCGGGAATCTCTCCTGCCCAAGTCAACTACATCAACGCCCATGGCACCAGCACCCAAGTTAACGATCGGGTGGAATCCCTTACGGTTCGCAAAGTATTTGGGGAACACGCCGACAAAGTCCCGATGAGCAGCACCAAGAGTTGCCTTGGCCACATGATTGCCGCCGCCGGCGCCATTGAAATGATTCTCTGCGTCGAAACCATTCGTAATGGGGTGATCCCGCCGACGATAAACTATGACACGCCCGATCCCGATTGCGATTTGGATTATGTTCCCAATCAAGCGCGGGAAGCCACTGTGGATTGTTGCCTTAGCAACAGCTTTGGTTTTGGCGGACAAAACACATCCCTTGTGGTAAAGCGGTTTGCCGACTAATCCACCGTTCCCTGAGCGGAGTCCGGACTCAATCCGGGTACCAAAATTATTGTGACACTGGTCTGGATCGTACTTGGCGTGATTTTCCTTGCACCGTTTGTAACGGTAGGTAAGGTGGGCTACGGTATTATTCGGGCTCGCATAATTTATATGCACTATGTGGTCCGGATCTTTCTTGAATCTCCCTTGTTTCAAGTGCCACGGGCCATTCCGGACGATTCCGCCGAAGATTTTCGCATCAACACCGAGGATGGCCTAAGCCTCGCCGCCATCTGGATACCACCAAGGGCACCCATCAAAGGCGTCATTTTATTTGGGATCGAATTTGGATCAAATCGCTGGTCTTGCCTACACTATTGCCAAGACTTACTCGACGCGGGCTATGCCGTTTTCGCCTTTGAGCCCCGAAATCAGGGCGAAAGCGATTCGATCCCAAGTTACAAGCCGCTCCACTGGGTTACGGGGTTTGAAGTGCTGGATGCCAAGGCTGCCCTGCATTACCTTTCCCACCGTCCCGAGGTTTTAAAGCTGGGCGGATTCGGCATCTTTGGCATTAGCCGGGGTGGTTCCGCCTTGATGTTTGCCGCCGGCGAAATCCCGATGGTAAAGTGCATTGTCACCGACGGCATTTACGCCACCTATTCGCTCATGATCCCCTACATCCGCCAGTGGATCAACATTTATGTCAAGGACAATGGCTGGATCTACGATCACCTTCCTAATTGGACATGGGGTCTAATCGCCAAGGGCGCGATCCACCAAGTCGAGGCAAGCCACAAACTGACCATCCCCTACTTGGAAAACCACCTCGCCTCGTATCGTGACAAGCCCTTTTTGTTGATCCATGGCGGGGATGACCGTTATATCAAGCCGTTGGTGGCCGAGAGGATTTTCTACCTAGCGGGTGGCAAAAGATCCAAAGGAACCCCCGAACATCACGAAATCTGGATCATTGACAAAGCCAAGCACAACGAGGGGATTCAAAAAGAGCCGATCGAATATCCCGCCCGCATTCGGCGCTTTTTTGATCGCTATTTGGTGGCCGGGGCACATGCCAACAACGGACAGACTGCTCCCGATTCAAAACTCTCCAAAACCAACAAGGACCTAGGCCATGCCTTCTCATCGTCCTGAGTTTTCGGTCCAGTTTGAAAATGCCGGTATGATTGAAGCCCTTATTCGATCTACTGTGGGCAAATTCCTCAGTTGGTCCCTTGGCCGCAAGCTTCGCCGATTTCTCGACTCTACCAACACCCCGCATCCAATCCAACACGCTCTCCTTTTCGGCCTCCTTCACAAAAACCGAAATACCGATTTTGGCCGTGACCATGGCTTTTCCGGTATTCAATCGCTTGCGGATTTTCGCAAAAGGATTCCGGTGGCCGGTTACGACCGGGTGGAACCCTACATGGCTCGGGTTCGCCAAGGGGATACCAAGGCTCTCCTTTCCGACAAACGGATTCACATGTTTGCCCTCACCTCGGGCACAACCAATACCAGAAAAACCATTCCCGTAAACGATCAGTACCTCGATTCCTATCGTGCGGGTTGGCACAATTGGGGAGTCAAGGCCTACGCCGACCATCCCGACGCCTCGATGCGGCCCATCCTTCAGTTTTCCGGGGATTGGCAAGAGGAAACCACCTCCTCTGGGGTCCCATGCGGGGCCGTTACCGGGCTAACGGCAACGATGCAAAAACGCATTGTTCGTCGCCTTTATGTCCTTCCCTCCGATTCGGGAAAGATCAAGGACATCGCGTCAAAATACTATTTGGCACTCAGGCTGGGATTGACCCGACCGGTCAGCATGATCATCGCCGCCAATCCTTCCACCATGATAAACCTTGCCCGGGCCGGTAACGACGCCAAAGAAGATCTTCTTAGGGACCTTCGTGATGGGTCCCTCAATCCACGATGTAAAATCCCGGCGGACCTTCAATCCCGACTTTCCCGACAACTGGCCATTAAACATCCTGCCAGGGTTTCCCATCTCGAAGGGGTCATTCGCCAATCCGGAACCCTGTATCCCAAAGACTATTGGCCTTCCCATTGTATTTTGGGAAACTGGACAGGCGGCAGCATGGGCGCCTACCTTAGGCAATATCCCCGCTATTTCGGTAACATGGCCATTCGAGATGTCGGGCTCATCGCCAGCGAAGGCCGGATGACCATTCCCATCGAAGACAACAATTCGTCGGGCATCCTTGATATTCACAGCAGCTTTTTTGAGTTCGTTCCAAACGGGGAGGATCCCTTATCTCCCCACGCAACCTGTCTCGAAGGACATGAACTCATTAGCGGTCAAGAATATCGGATCCTGCTTACCACCGCCAGTGGCCTCTACCGCTATGACATTCACGATGTGGTCCGCTGTACCGGGTTTATGGGGCGAACGCCGCTTCTAGAGTTCCTAAACAAAGGGGCCTATTTCTCCAACCTTACGGGTGAAAAACTCTCGGAACACCATGTGACCCGGGCGATGGACCGAACTCTCCGGGAACTCGGCCTTGAAAGTGGGACTTATAGTGTGGCCCCCTGTTGGGATGATCACCATCCGAACTATGGCCTTTTTGTCGAGACGACTAACTTTGGCACAAGGGATACCGCTCAAATAGTCGTTGCCCGCATGGAAAACATTCTGGCGGAAACGAACATCGAATACGCCTCCAAACGGGAATCGGGCCGACTGGCATCCCTTACACTCAATCTGCTGCCCGATGGTTTTTGGGCGAACTGGGATCGTGAACGCCTCACCAAAACAAGAGGCGTGCAAGAACAGTACAAACATCCTTGCCTTATCACCACCGTCGATTTTCAAAGTGACCTCGCCAAACGCGGCCTCATAACCTAATCCGAAGCGCATTTGCCCCGACAACTTGGTTC
>SIAL01000121.1 GCA_009691815.1 Gemmataceae bacterium
AAGGTCACCCCGCATCCCGCCAACAATGGATGGGAACCTTGGGGGAAGTTCAACTAGGATAAAAATGGGGTAATTGCCTTTCCTTTGCCGATGGGTTGTTTTTCTGCCTTCCCAAGGTTTGTACATGTCCACCAAAATGGGGTTCTGGCAGTTTCATCCTCGGTTCTACCGAAAGCCGCCACCCAAATCCCTTTACCGGTACCTGTACTGGATTTTGGGCTACGAGGTGTTGGTCATGCTTGCCATCGGAGGCTATTTTTGGTGGACCGTGGTACCCGGGGCCAAGGAACAGGTGGAGCGACGAAACCGGGAAGTGGAGAGGATGCGCCGGGAGCGCCTTCAACTTTCCGACAAAACCGAAGCAATGGAACCAATGGAGGCAAGGGAGTTTCGATGATTAAGCAAATGTTGATGTCATGTGTGGGGTGTGGTCTGTTTTTTGGCACCGGCAATGTCAAGGCCTGGGACGATTCCCTAGGCGGGCAGGTCAAGGGGCTTTATTCGGGCATCAGGGAACACAAACTGGCCAACGGTTTGCGGGTGGTTTTTTTGCCCATGAGGGCATCTTCCACCGTGACCATGATGGTAACCTACAAGGTTGGTTCCTGTGACGAAGACAAGGCGACAACTGGCCTTTCTCATTATCTCGAACACCTGATGTTTAAGGGAACGGATCGATTGGTGCCGGGGGACATTGACCGGGCGACCCTGAAAAACGGCGGTTCCAACAACGCGTGGACCAACGAAGATTTGACCTGCTATCATTTTGATTTTGCGGCGGACCGCTGGGAAACGGCCCTTAAGATCGAGGCCGACCGGATGGCGAATCTGCGCATCGACGCCAAGCACGAATTCGAACAGGAGAAGGGCGCTGTTATTGAAGAGCTCAAGCGCAATGAAGACCAACCTTGGGAGCTGGAATCCAAAGCCCTTTTGCCGATCCTTTTTGGACCTAAATCTCCGTATGGTCACCCCGTTATTGGCATGGAAGCCCATGTCCGGGGGGCGACCGCCTCGGTGATCCTTGACTATTACAAACGCTGGTACCATCCTAACAACGCCCTTGTGGTTGTCGCCGGGGCGATCAACCCCGATGAGGCCCTGGCCAAAATTGAAAAAGCCTTGGGTGGGATCCCTGCCGGTCCGCTACCTGAGCGTAAAGCCACCGCACCTTTTCCCAACCTTCCTGTACGAAAAACGATCCCCAGCAAATTTGAAGTCCCACGAATTCTCACGGGCTTTCCCACCGTGGTTGTCGATGACGCCGACGAGGCGCCGCTGGACTTGCTTTCCCTTGTTTTGGCGGGGGGAAAGACCGGACGGCTCTATCGCCGGATGGTCGAAGACGAAGCTATTGCCACGGAGGTCGGGGCCTCTCATAGCCCGGGCCGTTACCCTGGGTGGTTTTCGATACAGGTCGAACTCCTTGCGGATAAACCCGTCGAAAAAGCCGAGGCGATCCTGCGAGAGGAAATCGAGAAAATCGTTCTCAAGGGAATTGAGGAAAACGAATTGAAGCGGGTCATTCGGTCCATGCTGGCGGGAAAAATTCTCGGATCCGAAAAAGTCCACAATCGTTGCCAGACGATCTCGGTGGCTCTGGCTCAAGGTGGCCTAAAGCGACTTATGGAGGAACCCGATCGTATCAGCGCGGTAACCCGGGCGGACATCACCCGAGTCGCGGCGAAATATTTGGGTGCCGACCGGGCCGCGACGGTAATCTCGCTCCCCGCCAAAACACCCAAGGTCGCCCCTTCTTCCAAGGAGGGCAAGCCCTCCCGCCTTTCCCGCCGTCTGGATAGCACACCGGCCCCTGGGGTTTTTGATCCCTTTGTCGGTACGAAAAAAGTGTTCCTCAAAAACGGACTCGAGGTTTGGCTTTTGTCCAAACCGGGTTTGCCGCTGTTGGTGGCCCAAGCCGAGTTAAAACATTTCGGTTGGTTGCAACCCCTCGACAAGGGTGGCATCGCTCTTTTGACCGGTTCGGTGTTGGATGAGGGAGCGGCGGGCAAAACCGGTCGCCAAATCGCGCAAACCATCGAGGATATGGGGGCCGCAATGCAATTCGGTCCGGGAGGCGGATCGCTTCAGGTGCTCAGTTCCGATGCGCCCAAGGCATTGGAGCTTTTCTTGTCCTGTTTGGCGAAGCCCGATTTTCCGGCTGATGCCATAGAGCGGGAGAAGGCCCAAATGCTATCCGCGTTGGAAGATCAGGCCTCCCAGCCTCAGGAGCAAGCAAGGCTGGCCCTTAGAAGGGCTATTTACGGCGACCTGCCCAAAGGGCGAAATCCGTTGGGAACGGCGGATTCGATCAAGGCACTCGATGTCGCCACGCTCAAGGCCTATCACAAGATTCCCTATTCACCGCACAATATTCGCCTCGCGGTGGTCGGTGATTTTGAAACCTCCGCCATGCAATCGCTCCTTGAGGGGTTAACCAAGGATTGGACGGGACCGATGAGTCCCAAGATTTCGCCAAAAGATCCGGTCATGAAAGACAAAACGCCTCCCATGTATCTTAGTTTTCCCGAGGCGGTTCAGCTCCAGTTTTATTTGGCCCATATCGGGATCAAGCGCTCCAACCCCGACTATGCCGCGCTTTTGGTTATGGACCATGTGTTGGGAACAGGCCCCGGTTTTACCGACCGGCTCTCCGCGAGGCTTCGTGACCGAGAGGGGCTGGCCTATACCGTAAACGCCTCGATTAGTATGTCGGCCGATGACGAAACCGGGATGTTCGCCGCCTACATTGGCACCTCGCCGAAAAACCTGAAAAGGGTCAACGAGGAAATGCGCGAGGAAATCGCCCGGATTCGGGAAACAGTTGCCACCAAGGACGAGGTCGAGGATGCCAAAAGTTACATCCTTGGAAGTATGCCCTTCGCCTATGAGACAGCTTCGGGACTCGCCGGGAAATTACTTGCCTTGGCTCGCAATCAATTGCCATTGGACACTCCGGGGCGGCTTCGCGCCGAGGTCGCGAAAATCACCCCCGAGGAGGTTTTGCGGGTGGCGAAAAAGCACCTCCACCCCGATGCGCTTATCCTGATCGCGGCGGGTCCGCTCGACACAACCGGTAAGTTGCTCAAAGCGCCCAAATAAAGAGCGCAAGTTGGTAATTGGCCAAGGGGGAAACGCCCCCTTCGTTCTGTTTGTATTGTTCCTTCGGGCGGAAATACCAAAGGTCGCCCTCGGGTTGTAAAGGCCTCGGAAAGGTCCGCCCTGTCATTCGCTTTTTGGGTTTCACCTCCTCAGGGGAGAAACCTCCCTCTTGGTTACGACAATCGTTTGGTGCTCAGTTTGCGCATTACCCGGCTGTTTTCGGGGGTTTTTGAGGCCTTACTGGGGTTTTGCGAACGGCGGTTTCATCGGGACCGGTTCATCCTATAATGAGATATGGTGACTGAACTGTAACAAATCTGCGGAAGACCAATGGGCGAACAATACATTTTCACAATTGAGCAACTCACCAAAATTTACAACAAGAAAGAGGTGCTCAAGGACATCTGGTTGTCGTTTTATCCCGGTGCGAAAATCGGGGTAATCGGTGGGAACGGCGCGGGAAAATCGACCCTAATGCGGGTCATGTCCGGGGTCGATAAGGATTTTATGGGGACGGCCCGCCCGGCGCCGAATATCCGCATTGGCCATGTTCCCCAGGAACCGAGGCTGGATGAATCGACCGATGTTCGCGGAAATCTGGAGCAGGCCGTTGCCCCGATTCGGGCCCTGCTTTCCAAGGAAGAAGAAATCGGAACCAAGATGGCGGATGCCTCCCCAGAGGAGTTTGAAAAACTCATGGAGGACCTCAACGCGGTTCAGGATCAAATCGCCATTACGGACGCGTATAATCTTGATCGTCGGATAGAAGTTGCCATGGATGCCATGCGCTTGCCTCCGGGGGACGCCCTGCCCATCAAATTGTCCGGTGGTGAACGGCGCAGGGTGGCCCTTTGCAAGGTATTGCTTGAACGACCCGATATGCTCTTGTTGGATGAGCCAACAAACCATCTCGACGCGGAGTCGGTGGCATGGCTAGAGCGGACCTTGCAAGAGTTCCCCGGAACGATTGTGGCCATTACCCACGACCGCTATTTTCTGGACAATGTGGCCCAATGGATCCTTGAGTTGGAGAAAGGGGTGGGACACCCGTACAAGGGCAACTACACCGGTTGGCTTGAGCAAAAGCAAGAACGCCTTCGTAGAGAGGAAAGGTCTCAAGATGCCCGCCAAAAGCAATTGGACCGCGAATTGGAGTGGGTCCGGCTTGCCCCGCGGGGACGCATGGCCAAGAGCAAGGCCCGATTAACCGCCTATGAAAAACTGGCCAGTCAAGAGGTGGAGGCTAATTCCGATGAGCTCACTATGCAAATTCCTCCCGGACCGCATTTGGGAGACTTGGTGGTTCGGGCGGAAAATGTGGCCAAGGGTTATGACGATAACCTTCTTTACGATGAACTCAACTTTGACCTTCCCCGAGGGGGCATTGTCGGGGTGATTGGACCGAATGGCGCCGGGAAAACAACCCTATTTCGGATGATGGTCGGCCAAGAAAAACCCGATAGCGGCGTTTTACGGATCGGGGACTCGGTGGTTTTCTCCTATGTCGATCAAAATCGTGACACACTGAACCCGGTGAAAACCGTCTTCGAAGAAATCACAGATGGGTCCGATCATATCCTTTTGGGCAAACGCAAGGTGCCAAGCCGTGCCTATGTGAGCTATTTCAACTTCAAAGGACCCGACCAACAACGAAAAGTGGGCGAATTATCTGGGGGCGAGCGCAACCGAGTTCACCTGGCCAAGTTGTTGCGCACCGGAGGAAATGTGCTGCTCCTTGATGAACCGACCAACGATTTGGATGTGGACACCCTGCGTGCACTCGAGGAGGCGTTGTTAAACTTTGGTGGTTGTGCCGTGATCATTACCCATGATCGCTGGTTTTTGGACCGCGTTGCCACCCACATCCTTGCGTTCGAGGGGGATAGCAAAGTGGTTTGGCACGAGGGAAACTTCCAAAGTTACGAAGAAGCCAAAAGACAACGGCTTGGGATCGAGGCGGATCAACCTCGGCGGCTCAAGTATCGCAAACTGAAAAACTAAAAAGAATCCCCGCGTCATTTCAAAGGGTGCCGACAATGGTTGGTGGAAATCGATCATGATGCGACTTGAGTCCGTCCGAAAAACCTATTACCAAGGGTCGGGTGCCTCCGTTCGCAAAGTGGAGGCGGTATGCGGCGTGAGCCTTTCCATCGAGCCGGGCGAATTTGTCAGCATTATGGGGCCATCGGGATCGGGCAAGTCAACTCTCATGCACCTGCTTGGGGCGCTGGACACGCCGACGGTGGGCCGGGCCCTCTTTGAGGATCAGGACCTTGCCCTGTTGAGTGACAGTGATCGATCGATTTTGAGGAGGGATCGAATTGGGTTCATCTTTCAGTTTTTCAATTTATTGCCCAATTTGCAGGCGGCGGAAAATGTCGCCTTGCCTCTGTTTCTGGCCGGGATTAGGCGCAAAACCGCCTTACTTCGGGCTGCCGAGTGTTTGGATCGGGTAGGGCTGGCCCATCGGGCAACCCACCTCCCGGATGAGCTTTCCGGCGGGGAGATGCAAAGGGTGGCGGTGGCAAGAGCTCTCGCTCCCAGGCCAAGGGCCATCCTGTGCGATGAGCCCACGGGCAATTTGGACACAACCAACGCAAAAATCATTCTCGATCTTTTAAGGAGCTTGCCTGGAACCGGAAAAATTGGCGATCCGGGGGCGAGTGTCGTTATGGTGACCCATGATGGTTCCGCCGGGGCCATGGCTGATCGGATCATCAAAGTATGTGATGGGTTGATCGAGAAAGAAACACAACCAAGAATGCCGGGGACTTAATATGCGGCCGGGCAAGGACTATGACCGGCTCTCTTTTGTGATCTCGGTCTTATCCCTTTGGCGATCTCTTGGTTTTGCCCAATATACAGCCAAACCCCTCCGTATGGCGTTGTTGGTTCTGTCCATTGCCCTTGGTGTGGCCACATTGGTGGGAACGCAGGCGTTGGGTAAGGGCTTGGCGTCGTCGCGAAAAAACCCGCTTTATCAGGGATTTGACCTGCTTGTTGTCGGGGGAAGAACAGGGGTTCCCAGACAAATCGCAACGGATATTCGGGCCAAGCCACCTCTTGGGGTGCTTACCGCCCGGGCGTTGGTGATCGGCAATGCCCTAGGCGAAGTGCGTGGGAACCAGCGTAATATCCCCCTATTGGGAGTAGATGTCTATCCCAATGCCACCGAGGATTCCACCACGCCCCTTCCCGGTCGAATGGAACCATTTTCGGATCCCGCCCGACTGTTAGCGCTTCTTAGGGGGTCGCCTTGTCTTGTTGGAGCGGAACTGGCCAAAGATTTTGAAGGGGGAAAGGTCCCGATAACGATCGAGGTTTCCTCGGGTGGTCAAAAACTGCTGTTGGTTCCCATGGGAATCCTGCACATTGATGGCGCGCATTCGCTTTTTGGGGGCAACCTGTTTTTGGACGCTGCCGTGGCCGGACGGTTTATTTATCCGGAACGGCCGGATCATGCCACGGTGGTTGTAGTGCAAAGTACCGGGGAGGCGGAAAAAGCGGCCGGGCCCTTGCAAACATTGGTGGGGCAAAGGGGAGAGGTTCGGGCCGTTATCGAAGAAGAGAAGATGGTGGGCGAAGTAACGGCGGCGATGGAGCTTGGGTTTTCACTGGGGGGCGTGGGGGCGCTTGTGATCGGGCTGTTTTTGGTGTACAACGGCTTGTCGGTGGCGGTGGCGGAAAGGAGGCACGAGATTGGGGTGCTTCGGTCCACCGGTGCGACAAAAAGCCAAATCGCGGCAATGTTTCTGGGAGAGGCCGCATTATGTGGATTTATTGGATCGCTTTTGGGGATTCCCATGGGGTGGGCCATCGCTCGGGTGGTGGAGGGGCCTTTTGGCGGCGCCTTGGCGGAGGTGCTTGGACGGAATATGGGGGAAGGCTCGGTGATGGTGGGCCCTGGTTTAATCGGGTTTTCCCTCGTGGCTGGTACACTTACCGCCATGCTTGCCGGGTTGGCACCGGCCCTTTCCGCGGCAAATGAACCCCCGGCGGATGCCGTGAGGCGGGGGCCAAGGACCGCGACGGTGGGGGGTATGTTTCGCCTTGGGGTGGTTTCCCTAGTGTTTATGTCGGCGGGTGTGGCCATCATCCTCCTGAGGGAGGTGTTGCCGGTGCGGATGGGGGCATTTGGCGGTTTGGTGGTTTTTTTGTTTGGTGGGCTTGTGGCCACCCCCATCTTTGCCTTTGGAATTAGTTATCTCCTTGCGCCCGTGTTACGCGGCACCCTTGGGATTGAAGGGCGGATGGCGGCGGACAATCTAATTGCCGAGCCTTCCCGAACCGGCCTGGTGGTTGCCGCCCTGGCCGCAACCGCGGCCCTTTCGCTTCAAACCGCCGGGTTCATTGTGTCGAGTGAAACGGCGGTGTTCAATTGGGTAAGGGAAAAGGTCGGTGCGGACCTCTTTCTCACCTCCGGTTCGGGTTTTACTCAATACATCCGGTCGGTTTCCATTCGTGAACCGCTGCTTGCCGAAATCCGAAAGGACCTTGGGGATCGGCTTGACACCGCCCTTGGGGCGCGACTTGTTCGCTTTGATTACAACAAGCAAGTCGTCTATATGATCGCCGTGGATACCCAAGGGTTTGCGGAATCCAAACGGGTTGAAAGGTTGGAATTTGCCAAGACACTGAAACGCTTTCCCCGATTATCCGACCCCGGAACCGCCCTGGTCTCCGAGAACTTTGCAACCCTGCACAAAGTTAAGGTGGGCGATCGAATCGAACTTGCCAGTTCCACAGGGCCGGTCTCCCTTGAGATCCTTGGTACCTTGGTGGATTATACCTGGAGCCGGGGGGTCATTCTTACCAACCGACAATGGTACAAGGAGCGCTTCAAGGATCCTGAGATCGATATTATTGATCTTTTTTTGGCCCATCCGGAGAAGCCGGGGGAATCGGAGGCTATCAAACAGATCCTTGAAACGCGATTTGCCAAACGGGAAGGCCTATTTGTGATCGATCAAGCCACCCTGTTGGAGGAGGTCGGGAAAAACCTTCGCTCGGTGTACAATCTGGCTTATGCCCAACAGGGGATCCTAGGCTTGGTGGCACTGCTTGGGGTGGTGAGCGCGCTGTTTGTTTCGGTGCTTCAAAGAAGGCGGGAATTGGGGCTTTTGCGGGCGGTAGGGGCAAAGAGGAAACAGATTTTTACCACGGTGCTTGTGGAAGGTTTTCTCATGGGGGTAGCGGGGGCCTTCGCCGGGATCGTTTTGGGTTTGGCGTTGGAATGGTATGCTGTCGAATTGTTGATGGGGGAAGAAGCGGGGATGGCGTTTCCTTTGGTGGTCCCCTGGTCCATGGTGGGTTTGGTATTGATAAGTGGTCCGTTGGTGGCGACATTGGCCGCAATTGCTCCCGCCGTTTGGGCCACGAAAATTGGCTTGGCGGATGCCTTGGCCTATGAGTAATTCCGGTAGACGCTAACCGGTCCTGTGCGTTGATTGGGTCCACACGCCAAAGGGTTTCGGTTTGATCTCTTCGGATTCAATCCGTTTGCGTTTCGGAAACCAAAGACTTTTATTTCGTGCGCAAGTACTGATCAAAGAGGAGGCCATCTTTGTCAAAGGCCCGAAGTTCCAAGGTGCTATTACGAATGTTTACGAGTGTGGTGTGGTAATCAACCCGATTGGCCGCTTTGAACCATTCGGGCGTGGGGGTGAAGTTTTCAAGGCTGCCGCCACCCCCTCCTGAAGTGACATAGACCACCCCGCCGACCTCGTCGAGTTTGCCATTTTTGATGGGATGGGTTCGTTCATAGAGGTGAATATGGCCGCAAAAAACGATGTCCACTTTGTGTTTTTCATAAAGGGTAGCAAGGGGTCGCACCTTAGGATCGCCGAATAAGGATCGTTTCCCGGCGAAAGTGTCGCCGAAATCGTTGTTATCACTGGAATAGACAGGATGATGGTGGTAGCAAAACTTCCATTTGGCTTTGGATTTGCCCATGGCCTCGTCCAGCCAAGTGTATTGGAGGGTACCCTTTGCCATGGGTTTGTTGCTATCAAGGACGAAAAATTCGGCATC
>SIAL01000122.1 GCA_009691815.1 Gemmataceae bacterium
CCTTCGATCATGTTGCACTGGACACCTTCCAGCCAACTTTTGCCGACAGCCCCCTCTTTGCCAGTGGCGTGCATGATGAGTCCGCAATCCCGGGCGTTTTTGTCGCGTCCGGGCCAAACCTTTCCGCCCCAAGTATATTCGACCTCCACTTTGTAGTTGGAAAACTCATCCTTGCTGGAAAGGCCACCCCAGTCTTGCCCGGATATGCGAAGGAGGCCATCGGCTACCGAGAAAGTATTATTGGGATCCTTGTCGCCATGGTCCCGGAGGTAGGTATTCCATTTGGCCATATCCTTGCCGTCGAACAACACTATCGGTTCACCGGCGGACAACAAGGGCACACTCAACGCGCCAAATACCAACAAAGCGACAAAACGATTCATGGGATGAGCTCCTTGAAGGAAAAGGTAGGTCTGGTGAAAGGATACCGCCTTATTGTGGAGCATCAAGGAGTTTCCCGGAAGTCAAAGCCAGGTCAAGCCGAAAAAAAGTCCCCATTACCTAAGCGAACCCCGCCTCAATAGGATAGACCGGGCGGGGTATATTCAGGACTCGCTTTGCTTTTATGGGGTTACGAATTCATGCCTAAGCCTTTGTTTCGTGGTGTTTGCGCATCGTCCATTACACCCTTTCACAACGATGGAACACTTCACCTTGAGAGGTTAAAACCCCACCTCGATTGGCTGATTGGCGAAAAAGTCGATGCCATTTCTCCGCTTGGAAGTTCCGGTGAGTTTCCTGCCATGGAGTGCGAAGAGCGCAAAAAGGTACTTGCGGCGGCGATTGATGCCATTGCTGGCCGGGTTCCTGTCCTTGCTGGAACCCATGACTATTCCACTAGGCGAACTGTCGATCTTTCCCGTTTCGCTGAAGCGGCGGGTGCGGATGCCCTTTTGATTGTTCCCCCCTACTATATGGCTCCGACCCCGGCCCAGGTAATGGACCATTATCGACGAGTGGCCGAGGCGGTTCGCATCCCGATCATTGTCTACCACAACATTCCGTTGACCTCGGTCGATTTGAAAACCGACCACCTGCTTAAACTTTTCGAGGAAAAGGCCATAGCCGGGGTCAAAATGTCCAATTCCGAACCTGATCGCATTTGCGAACTTTTGCAGGCAACCGAGGACAAGTTTTTTGTATATGCGGGGATCGATACCGTGGTTTTCGAGGGTTTATGTCACGGGGCCCATGGATGGATTTCAGGTATACCCAGCACCGTACCCGCCGCCGCAAAACAGTTGTACGAGGCTATCTCCGTTCGGGGCGATTTGTCCAGTGCCCGGGCAATTTGGCGCAAATTGGCCCCTTTGATGCGGCTACAATTTCAGGCGTATCATTCCAAAGGCGAGGGTGCCCATTGGTTCAGTACTATGAAGGCGGCTCTCAACATGATCGGCCCCCCCGTGGGAGATCCCGAACCCCCAGTCCTTCCCTTGCCGACAGCCCACCGTAAAACCTTGGCCACCCTTCTTGAAAACCTTGGTTACACCATCCACGAAAGTCAAAAACCATAAAATCCTTTATGCAATGAATCGCAAAGTCGCTGGGCACCCAACAAGGGCCATTTGGCGATGTTGTCTGGTTCCTAGAGGGCAAATGCAAGGGCTGCCTTTAACTTTGCATGGAAAGGATTTTCACAAGGTAGAGCCACTCTTCTTTGGCGTCTTCTGGGCGATCTACAGTCCGGGTAATTTCCTTACGAAGCAGGTCGCGAAACCGTTGCCTGAGGCGGTGAACCGCCACCCGAAAGGCTCCCTCGGTAAGCCCTAGTGATTCACAGACTTTTGTTTTTTTGTGACCTTCGCTGTTAAGTGTCAGCCACGGTTTCAGGGTACCAAAATAAGCCGACTTGTCGTGTTGGCCAAATTCAGAGGTCAATTGTTCCATGGCCCAGTTTAAAAGGGTTAAGGCCCAGTGGCGATCGAAAACCAAATCATACTCGGGATCAGGATCCACAAATGGTTCGGCCACCCCTTCGTTTTCTAGCGAAATCGTGGGCCGGTTGTGCCTTTGGGAATGATCCCATTCATCCCACAAATAATGCTTGAGGGCACCCAACAAATAGGATCGAAACCTGCCCCGCTTGGGATCTGCACCGGAAAAACTGGAAGTCTCAAGGATCTTGGTGAAAAAGCCTTGCGCCGCCTCATATGCATTGTCCTTGTTGCCCAATCGAAATGGGAGAAATCCAAGCACCGGTTCATAGTATTGTTCGCAAAGTTCATTGAGGGCCCTTCGAGCTTCCGGTGCCTTTCCGGAGGTACTCAACACCAAAGACCAACGAGCCGTTTGAAAATCGACTCGGGTTGGGGTGAGTCATGGGTCATGGTTGGGTAACCAATTCAGGATGTGCTTCATTGGTAGTTGGTTTACTTTCCGTAAACTCGGAATAGGACCAAACCAAGGCTAACACCTTAAAGACAAAAAACAAAAACAAACTGATGGTAAATCCTAGGATTAGAACGAGGACCGAAGAGCTCTTTTGGAGAGGGGAATAGGGGGGCGGGACAAAAGATTTCCGGATGGTTGCATAGACGCATTTGCCTTTCGGATCACAAAACGCAAGATAAAAAAGGTCGCAATAAGAAAGGTTTCCTGAGGTAAAAATCGCTCACCGTTACAGGAAATCCCAAATCTTTTACCCTTTTCGGCAAAGTTTTTCTTTCCAATTGTCTTTCTAGGGAGGTTTGGGTTTCCCAAACCTATGGAATTGCCTTGGACGGGGAAACCGGCCTTTTGGACGCAAACCGGCCCTATAGGTAAAGCCCTAGTTCGAAGACATCATTGACTGTTCGCCAAAGCCAAGTGGCACAGGTTTCCGGCTTGAGGTAGATTTTAACCTGTGCCATGTTCCCGGGAACCAAAGACTTGTCCGCATTTTCAATGTCAAGATAGACCAGAAAATGTTGGGTTTGGGGAACAAGTTGCTCGGGCCGCCCGCCCGCCTTAATCGCCACGGGACCACCACCGCGGGTGGAAAGGGCCAAGGGGATTTCCCGAGCCTCCGCGGGGGGCAGACTGTGAATGTGGGCCGACCATTCTCTCATTCCCTGTCCATGGATCCGCAGGATCATCTCCGGACTTTTTATTTGAGAAGTGGTGCCCGTGTAATCGAGCAAACGCTTGAACTCTTCTGTCGTTAAGGGCATACAGGCACTAAGGTGGCCTTCCTGATACACCACAAACAGAGGACTGCGAGGGTCTTCCTGAAAGAGCTTGCCCACATCGTCGATCTTGGGAGAACTGGAAATGATCCCGTCAATGGGAGACCTTAGCGTTAGCTTTTCATTGGTGATCTTTTCCAAGGAGGTTATTTCCACCTTGCCCAATTCGACTTGGCGGGTGGTTTTGGCCACGGTTTCGTCGAGCTTGTCTCGGTCGTTGGGATCTACGGCCCGGCCCCGTTGCACCTGAAGGATGGCCAGATATTTTTCCCCAGCATTCAGTTCCGCACGGCCCTGAGACAGCTTGGCTTCCACTTCGCGGTTGATGAAATGCGCCAACTCCTCCCCGGCCAAAACCTTTTGCCCGGGCCGAACCTTAAGCTGGGTCAAGATCCCCGGATGAGTCATAAACAGCCGCCGTGAAGCCTCGGGTTGAGGCGTGACAAGGGCCTGGCTCCTAAGGCGGCTAACGGGCATCGGAACAATGAAAAATACGGCAAGGGCCGTCATTACCAGGCAGGTCGTTATCATCACGCGATTGCTTTTCATGTCAGGTAACCTTCCTCGACGGTAGATATTGCGTCCAAGATTGAAAATGGGCCAGCCTACCATGGACGCCATGGAAGCAATAGTAAGGGCCTGACTAATTACCTCAAGTTTGTAAGGCTTGAGAAAGTTGTACAAGAAGAACAGGATGCTAAAGGTGACCAGCCACCGGTAAATGTAACTAACAATGGCAAAGGTGACAAAGAGAATTCGCCGCCCCAACTCCATATAGGGTTCGGGGGGGACCTCGATTCCAAGGCCTTTGGATAAAAACCAGTTGGTGATGAACTTGTTGGCTTTCTCTCGAAGGTTGGGAATCTCCATCCAGTCGGAAAGAACATAATAGCCATCGAAACGCATGAGTGGGTTGCCGTTGAAAACCACCGTACTCACCGAGCAGACAACCATTAGGGACAAGGAAAGGTTGTGAATGAATGGTTGACTGGGCGTGTACCACCAGACAAATGTGGCAATAGCGGCAATCACGAGCTCGACATAGATTCCCGCCGCCGAAATAATGATCCTCTGCCATTTACTGGGCAGGGTCCAGGCGTCGGTCACATTGCAATATAGCGCCGGGGAAAAGCAGAGCAGCAAAAAGCCCATTTCATGAACTTCACCCCCATAAAACCGACAACTGAGGCCGTGGCCAAACTCGTGAATGACCTTAACCACCCCTAGGGAGAGCCAAAGGTAAGCCGCCGTTTTGAAACTGAAGAATTCATAATAGTTTGGCAACTTCGACACAAAGATGTCAAAGTTGGTTAACACCAAACCGGCCGCCGCGCCTACCAAAGCAAGGCTGGCATAGAGAAACAAACTGGTGAAAATCCACCAGGTGTATTGGATCATCCAGATCAGAATCTTGTCGGGATCGAGGACGGGGATTTTGATGTAGAGGATATTGGTGAATGCTTGGATCCACTCTTGGCGTTTGCGCTTTTGTCTGCGCTCGATAAGTAGTTTGCCCCCTCCGGGGGACTCATTTTGAGCCAACCCCGCCTTCATCATTTGTTGGGCAAAGGCCTCCATATCCTCAAGCCGCAACCGATCGGGGCGATAATGAGCCTCGTATGCTTTTTGGGCATCGGCCAAAGTTCGCTTGCCGTCCATAAATTGAAGGAGGAAATGTTCGTTTTCCTTGAGCCGGTAATACCGAAGGCTTACAGGATCTTTTATGACATAATACGACCGACCCTCATAGCGGTGTCGAACAACCACAATGTCCGGGCGCAATCGCACCCGAACTTGCTTTCTTCGTTCGACTTCGGAGGATAGGGGCGCGGTTGGTGCCATGGAAGGTTTGTCCTGAGAATGGTCCTATCAGGGTTTGTCTACGGTGCGAACAAGCGCATTGTTCACGCTACTTGGACCGTTTGTGGGTGTTTTTCTGCTAAGAGGTACCGGCTTGCCCGGTTCAATAACCAAGGTCGCCGTCCCGCCCGGCACTAGCCAACCCGGATTTTGGGTGTCAAGTTCCGCCCAAATGCGAACCTGGCGGTTAGTCGAGTCGATGAAATTTTCCACCAGCGAAATCGTTGCGGTAAGGTCTTTTTGGTCGACCTCTTGCGATTCCGGCATTTCCCACACGAGGACCTGATGGTCCGTGGTACCCGTCACCACATACCTTGAATCCGGCATAAAAGCCGCACAGGTCGACTGGCCCGCCGTCCAAACAAATTGGCGCAACTCGCTCGAACGACGGCCACCCAAAGGTGCCCGCCATAACTCGACTCTGTTTTCTCCCGCGCAATTGGTGAGAACGGTTCGACCATCCGGGGCAAAAAGAGCGGCCCCGGTAAACGGTAGAGAACCGGTAATGTTTAAGATCGACCCTGCTAGGTGACGATCCGCCAAGGACATGATCTTTAATTCTTTGCCCTGATCGTAAATCAGGTATTTACCATCCGGGCTCACGCCGGGTTGGCTTACATCCCCGGACCGACCCCCAAACTCTTCTCCTGCCACGAGAGCGAACTTGCCCCCGGTGGTGTTCCAAACATGAATGGCATTGTCCCGTCCAGCGGAAACAAGTCTCTCCTTTTCCGCATAGTGGAGATAAGTAAGGGCTGATTTGTGGGTTGATTTCTTCTTTTCGATCAGGGTGAGCTTGCCATCCGCCCCGACCTTCCAAAGGCAGATAGCGAGATCATCGCCCCCCGTTGCCAAGATGTCCCCTTCCGGGGAAAACGCTACACAAGTAACCGAGCGGGAATGACAATCGGGAGCATCGGGAAGCTGAACAATTTGGATTTGGCCGTCTACGGCTTTCTTCAGTTCCGCCAAATGGACCGACCCATTTTCCAAACCTGCCGCGATCAACGATCGTTTGGCATTAGGTGGCGTGGTTGCCAACGAGCGGGCAATTAACCCCGATACCTGAAAGAGTTGTTTGCCCTCGGTAGGATCCCAAAACCGAATGGTCCGATCTTCGCTTCCCGACACCACAATTGCAGTGCCATTGGAACCACCAACCATGCCAACCGCTACGCAGGTGACATCTTGCAGGTGGCCGCGGAGTTGCAAAATCGGGGTCACTGGGCGCGTCGGTTCCACAATGACTTTCATTCCTTCTCGAATGCCCCTCGAGTTTTGGATTTCGATCAAACCCTCAACACGAAGTCGATCCGTATCTTGGATCTGAAGCACAGGTTCTAGGTTCTTCACGGCCTCGCCGGTTTTTCGGTAGATTTCTTTGATTCGGCCACCCACCGCCGGTCGGATCTCGTGCATTGCCAGCACTGTTTGCGCACCGGAAAGCTCCCGTTGGGCTTGGGTGATGGCGGCTTTCTTGGCCACTTCTTCCTGACCGTAGCGGTCATAGGCCAACCGATTCATGCGAATGTCGTCCTGGGAGGCGCCACCAGCATTTCCCAAGCGTTCGGATAGCTTCCATCGGGTGAAGTATTCATTCTTGGTGGCCTCGGAGGATTTTCGTTCAGCTTCGTTAATGTCCAATTTTTGCTGTTTTACGGCAAGTTCGTCGATGGCCAGCACCGGGTTTACCAAGGCCACAATTTGACCAGGTTTGACCAAATCGCCCACCTGAAGTTCGCGAAAGGTTTTGAAATCGACGGCGATCTCCACCGCGCCGGGAACAAGGTTGTCCGAATCCATTCCGGGCCGGAAACGACGGTACTTTTTCCCGGGTCGCTTGCCCAAGGTAAGGACTTCTTCGGGAGCCAGTTTGTCGTTGGGACCGATCTCAATGGCCAGCGAGGCTACCGGTATGTTTTTGATCAACCGGGTGCCGGGAACCTTGGCTTCATCGCCTGGGGCAACTTCTGTTCCGACAACCAATAGCTTGCCGTCTCGTTCCGAGGGGATTTCGCGTTTGGTGGTACTAACAAACCGGGCGTCACGAACGACGATCATCTGCTGGCCAAGGCTTTGGCGGGTACCGGTGCTGGAAGTGGTCGGCTGGGCCGCCAAGGGTACGGAACCGTCATCGATGACCAAAGGCCGACTGGGATCGGTAACCAAAGGAGTTGTAAAGGTCTTGGTAATAGCGAAAACCGATCCGAAGATGGCCATGCCAGAAAGTACACAAAAACCAAGCCAGCGCATCATGATTTGAGACTCCTGAAACTGTATCTGAATTTTAGGGGAGGCCTTCCTCCGGGAGTACGGTTTCCAATCAAACGGGTGGGTTTGTTTCCTAGAAGAAGAAGATCACCTTCTCGTAGAAGAATTCCCAAACTCCGTAGAAAAGGGCATAGCCCATAGGTTTGTTGCCGCATCGGACCTTGGCGCGAATTTCGGTTCCCGAAACAAGCAGGTTGTCCACCCTAAGCTTGACAAGGTCTTCTTTGGTGATGGTCACAAAGGCCGTTACCATCGGGTCGGGGTTCTCCTGATCATTTCCCGCGGGCATTGCCTCGCCCCCAATTCGGTCACGGCGAAGTTTGCCGTGGAACTTGCGAGAACTGTCCGCCCTCAAGATGAACTCGACATCGAGTACATCCGAGTTAAGGTCGTGATAGGCTATTAGGATGTGACCGATATTTTGTTGGGGAATCTTGGTTTCGATCTCCCATGGGCCATCCTTTGCCCCCAACCGAAGCAGTTCGTCGGTAGGCTTGACCGCCCGTTCGGTGAGGTCTTCCTTGAAGTTGGTCGACAGGATGGTCCAAGAGCGCTTATCCCCCAACAACGATGCTTCGGTGCTGGTGAAAAAGGGAGAGCGAAGGTAAAAGAATCCCTCTCGCTGGGGCACCGGGTCGCCATTGGTTCGGGCGAGCAGCGCTTGCAATTCGCGTTCCTTGGCGTCTCGAACGATGCGGGTTTTCTCCGCCTCGGTGTGGCTTTGCAGTTTGTCGGATTCGGATCCTTTTGTGGCCCGATGTTCAAACATGATCACATCCGCCGAAGCAAGTTGGATCTCTTTGCGGAAGCCGCGAATTTCCCGCTCCAGCTGGCCGTCGTGCATGATTCCCAGATTGGTGTTCTCGGGAATGGTGGCCCCGGGACTAACCCGAATCTCGCGGATGATCCCCTCGGTTGCTGGGAAAATTTTGCGACGAACTTCGGGTTGAAGCTGACCGGTCGCTTCCATCTTGAGCGGATAGGGGACTAGGATCAGGACGGAAACCAACAACACCACCGCAGCGGAAATGGCTGCAAAAATGGCCTTCTTCTGCCCACCCAGCCCTTCCTGAAATTTCACAATGGGGATCCACAACCAGCGCATCGGAATCCGACGATGTTCAATGGCGTTGTAAAGAGCGCTGGTGCAGTGACGGCCCACTATTTCTAACCGGGCGACCAATTGCTGGGCGTCGGTTGGCGGATCAAAACACTCCATAATGATGGCAGAGCGAATGGGAAGTTTGGATTTCTCTTCCCGTTCATCCTTGAGGGGTTGAATCACCAACAGTTTCGATCCACTCTCGGCGAGATAATTATCCAGCGCAGCGGAAACCTTGGGGGGCAGGGTGTCATCTTGAATGCCGTTGAAAACCAGCTTTTCGCCCCAGTTCAAAACTTCTTTGGCCAACGCCTTCATCAACTGGACAAGGTTGGATCGCTTTTCCACCACATCCGCGCCGGAGATAGCCTCGACCGCAATGTCACCATGTTGGCGCAGAACGACGGAAACCCGGTCGCAAGCCACCAAGCGCCTACCTTCGTTGGCCACAACATAGGCCACATCAATGGGCGTGAGGGTCCCGTGGATTTGACGCGAGAAAACCTCTAGCTGGCTCCAAAGCTGCTGCTGGCCCGCCATGGTGGCCATGTTTTGGTTGCGTTGGAAGCGGGCCGCAAGGTC
>SIAL01000123.1 GCA_009691815.1 Gemmataceae bacterium
TCACCAGAGTTTTGCCTATATATCCCGCGGTTCAGCAGGAGCCTCTCCGGGTAATCCTTGCGGGAGCAAAAATCGACCTGTCCAAGTCGATTCCTGATGCCGAGGCCCGTCGGCGGATGATGAGCCAGGCAAAGTCCGACCTTGAAGCCTTTGTATTGGCCAATCCCAAAAGTCCTTATGCCCTTCAAGCCAGCATTTCCTTAGCGGCGGTGGCGCTTCGGTTGGGTGAGGCGCAGATGGCCAAAGCCCTGCTTTATGATCCGAAAACGCCGGCGGCCCTGATCGAAAAAACCAAGGGCCGCGAACTTTTATCGGCGGGGATTACCCAAACTCAGGCTCTCCTAAAGAGGTTGGATGAGCTGGAGAAATCCGGCTCGGATGTTCTGGGCTTTACCGCTTCAAGGATTCGCGAGGAAAAACTTGTTGTCAAACTCACGATTGCCGAAGCGCAATACAACCTAGCTCGGCTATTTAACGATCCCGAAAAAGAATCCATTCTCCGGGTTCAAGCAATCAATGTGGCCTTCCAATCCTTTGAAACACTCTCTAACGAGGATGATAAAGCCCCTATTTGTTGGAAGGCGTATGCTTGGGCCGCGTTTCTCCTGAAAGAAAAGGGGGAACCCAAAAAGGCCAGGGACTTTATCAAAATCATTCAGGCCGCCAGAGAAAACAATCCCGGGTCTCGGGCAGGCAAGGCTTGGGCTGGATATTTTCGCCTTCGAATCCTGCACGAGGAACCCGAACCCTCGGAGCGGGCCCAGAAAACCCGGTTGGTATTGGACGGGGTCCGGCAATGGCAATCCGATTTCCGCACTTTCCGAGACCCTCAGGGTGATGACTCCCTTCGAATGGGGTTAAAGTTTCTTCAGGCCCAAGCCACTTATGATCTAGCAAGGGCCGTGGTCGGGAAAGATGCCCTAGCGGCGACCCAAAAAAGCAAGATTTTGGCCGAGGCGAGAAGTTATATTCGTGAGCTGGAACAGGGGGACCACGAGTTTACCGATCCCGCTCGCAACTTAAAAATTCAAATTGTCCAAGACCAAGGGGTGTTCCAACGCAAATTGGAACAGCTCAACTCGTTTGAGGATTGCTTCATAAGGGCCCAATTCGAGGCATTGGAACTAGAACAAGATCCGGCCCGGGAAAAGGAGGCCACCAAACTCAAGGCACTGCGGGACCAACGGATTAAGCTCATTCTGGATGGGCTAATCAAAGGAATCGACTTGGACACAAAGGCTGTTCCGGCCCAAAAAGCCACCCCATGGGAACGGGGTAACGCCAAAATATTTTTGGCCTATTTCCTCAGTCAGTCAGGGCAGGATGAAAAGGCGGCGGATGTCAGCGAAGCTCTTTGTCGCAATGAGCCTAAGGCATTCCAAGCCGAGAAAGCGGGAATTATCGCGCTCCAAAGCCTAGGTCAAGCCCAGCAGGAATGCGAAAAGATCAGTGGCAAAGACCACAAGAAAAACATCAACCTCAAAAAACGCATCCAAGCCTTGGCGGACCACCTTATCAGTCGCTGGTCGAATTCCAGCGGGGGCAATGTGGCGAGGCACCAACTAGGGCTTATCGCTCTTAGGGACCGCAAACTGTTGGATGCCATTAAGGTTTTGGACCAGATTCCCGCTTCCTATGAGGGGATCACTTTTGTTAGGTATCAACTGGGTTTGGCGGCCTTGGATTTGGCCACGGAAACCAAGGATGATAAAATTCGCGCCCAAGGTATTCAAACACTAGAGGCGGTTACCGACCAAAGCAAATCGGAAGACCCCGGAACCGTTTTGACCTATGTCTTGTCCAAATTAAGGCTAGCGTCTGAGTATTACGCCGCCAAGCGGTTTCCAGATGTGGACAGGTTAACAACCTTGGTCTCTTTGCAAATCCAAACGGCCTTGGTTGATGCGGATCCCATTCGAGCGAAAGACCTTAGAGATAAACTTCAAACCAATGCCGACACCCTTCGCCTTTATGCAATACAAGCGCAATCTTCGTCTTTATTGCGTGAGAACAAACTCAAAGAGGCCCTTTTGCTAATCAATCCAATCATCCAACAGGCCAAAACGGGAAAAATCGAAGTCATCCGCAAAGATCCCCAACTGGCGACCGGATTTTTAAACTTGGCACTCCGGGCTTCCGTGCAGGGGCGCGACATGGCGGCGGCTTCGGAGGTCCTTGCCATTATGCAACAACTCGATGGGGGCTCGGGAGATGCCGCCGTTAAAAATCAATTGGGCCAAGTCTATGGTTTGGCAAGGCAGGTCGGTGCCGAGATCAAGGGACTTCCCGATCCAAAACAAAAAGAAGTTGCTCAGGCGGGGATGGCCGCCGTTGTCGAGGAACTGGCCAAGAATGCCCCGAAATACAACAATGAAAACACCCGCATTCTCGCGCTGTGCTTCAGTGCGCTTGGTCTGCACAAGCGCGCGGTCGAGGTGATGCAATTGGCGGTGGACAAGACGATTGGAGAGGCCAATGCGGACCTAATCAAGTTTAAACAGGATGGACCCGGCCAGGGTCTGCTTTTGACCTTTGTCAAGGAACTACGAAAGGATGGCCGCGCCGCGGAGGCTAGGCAATTCCTCACCGATTGGATGGGGACCGCCAAAGCACCGGGTTGGGCCGCGACAAGCGTCGAAGGAAAATTGGAGAGGCTCAACATCCTCGCCTCGGAGGATAAACATGGATTGGTGGTGAGTGAGGCAAGCACACTTGTCAAGCAACTGCTTCCCCGCACAGCGGACAACCTGTTCAAGGAGCGCTACCTAGAGGCCTATTGGCACATGGTTAACTCCACTTACCTTTATGGCAAATCCAAAAATGAAGGGAGCCAAATGGACCGGGCCGGTTCCCTTTTGTTCCAGATGGAAAGGTCATGGCCCGATTTTGGAACGACCGAATCCAAGGCCCGGGTGGAGGAAATGCTTAACCGGGAACCTAAGTTTCGGGATCGTTACGAAGCCGCCAAGAAAAAAGCCTCCACCCCTTTTACCCCCGTCAAAAAGTAAGGACAAAATTTGCCATGAGAATTCATCATTTTGCTCTTGGAATCGTCTGCTTTTGCTCGCTTGGCCTTGCTCGGGGGCAAGATTACATCCGCTATCGGGATGCCGAAAAAGGGGAAAGAGAAACGGATTGCGAGATCATTTCTGATTCCCCAAGCGTCGTTCGCATTCGCATTCGGTCCGCAAAAGATCCCTTGGAAATCGATCCCGGAGCGGTCCTTTTCCTTTTGGGTCGGGTTCCGGCAAAGTCCCTCTCGCAGTTGCGGGAACCCTTGGCCCGCGAAGAATTAAGTCGCCGAGATGGGACCGAAGTGGACAAGTTGGCCCAACTCAAGCTGGCTGCCACCGGGGCGGAGGAAAACTTGGCCAAAACCCTGGGAACAACGGGTTCCCGGGGCTGGGCTTTGTATTTAGCACGACTTAGGGCCAAACTTGCGGAAAGTGAACCCGAACAAACCGATCAGGCCATTGCCCTTTTGACACGCGAAAAAAACAATCTCGAATCGGGATGGACGGTGCTTCCCTCTATGCTCCTTCTTTCCAGCCTTCAACAGGTAAAAGGGGACAATGAAGGGGCGCAAAGAACCTTGGGCCTATTGGCAGACCGCCCTGGTCTTTCCGCAGCATCCCGGGAAAAAGTCCAGGTGTCTCGAACTCGCATTTTGATTCGATTATCAAAGTTCCCCGAAGCCAACCTTCAAATAACCAAAGTCACCGATCCGGCGAACAAAGCCATCCTTCAGGCGGCTCTATCCGTGGCGCAGGGGCATAAAATTCCCGGGGCCGATGCCACCCTGAAACCCGCCATTGCCAAGGCGACAGACGCGGGGCTTCAGGCCATGGGATCGAACCTCTTAGGGGAACTTTTCTTGGCGTCCAATCAAAGGGAAGAGGCCTTTTGGGAGTTTTTGCGAGTGGAAACTCTTTTTCCACTTGATCGCGCCGAAGAAGCTAGGGCACTTTACCACTTGGCCACGCTTTTTGATACGGTTCGCAATGATCCCATGAGAGCCAATTCTTGTAGGGACAAACTCAAAAAGCCGTATTTTGCCGGGACAGAGCACCAATCGAGGTTAAGGTAATAAGGTTTCTTTCCCCATATTCCATGGGCGGTTCTGACACCGGTACCGTTGTCATTACTACTTTTTCAGGGTGGGGTGGGCGCTCATGCTAAACAGGAGCGTCCCGCCATTGTTGATTTCATGATGGAGAATCCACCTTCGATCGAGCAACTTGCCATTTAGTGTTACCTTTTCAACATAGTGATGATTTTCCGCATGGTTTTCGGTAAGGATTTGGAGAGGTTTTCCGTTCATCTTGATCTCGGCTTTTTCGAATAACGGCGCTCCAAGTTGATATTTATCCGAGCCCGCCATGGGATATAACCCCAGCGCGCTAAAAACATACCAGGCGGAAAGGGTTCCGCCATCGTCGTTACCGTCTAAGCCGGTTGGCCCAACCCCGTATTTGTTATCCAAAATCCAGCGAGACCACTTTTGAGTAAGGTCCGGTCGGTTGGCGTCGTTGAAAAGATAAGCGGCCGCAATATCGGGTTGGTTGCCGTGCCAATAGTAGGGCCCCGGATTCCAGGCTCCCATCGTGGGATCGGACTTACTGAAAAATTGACCGAGTTCTTCGACAAAAGATTCTTTGCTTTGAAAAAGGGAAATCAGACCCTTGGGGTCATAGGGAACCGCCCAGCGCCATTGCAGAGCGCTGCCTTCCACATAGTCTTTGGTGAGTTTTTTTCCTCGATCCAGATAAGTCAGGAGCAGCGGGTTAAAGGGCTCGACAAATTTCCCTTGGGAATCCCGAGGTTGGAAATATTGAGTCTTTGGATTCCAAAGGTTTTGGTAAAACCGGGCATGGTCACCAAATAATTTGGCATCTTCTTGGTTTCCGAGGGATTCGGCCAATTGTGAAATCGCATGATCCGACCAGCCAAACTCCATGGTGCGGGAAACCGATTCATCCATCAAGTCCGCGGGGCAGTATTGATATTTCAAATAATCACTAATGCCTTTACGCCCGGAAAATGCCGATCCTTTGGGCGTGGGTCCAAGGGCGGTGAGCCGCATTGCCTGATACGCTTTTTGAATATCGAAATCCCGAACGCCTTTCAAATAGGTGTCGGCAATCACAATGTCCGCGGGCGTTCCCAGCATGGAATTGGAGTAACCCACACCGGCGGGCCAACGGGGAAGCCACCCTCCCTGTTCCAGCATTTTGACAAGCGAAACCATCATATTCCGCTGATCCTTTGGGGTGATCAGGATGTAGAGCGGGTGGACGGTTCGAAAGGTGTCCCAAAGGGAAAGGTCTGTGAAATATTGGTAACCGACGGCACGATGGACTTTGCGATCAAATCCCAAATACTCCCCGTTGGCGTCGTTAAAGACTGTTGGCATCTGAAAGGTGCGATACAAGGCGGTGTAAAAAATCGAACGCTGCTTTTTGGATCCCCCTTGGAGGGAAATCAACGAGAGTTTTTTTTCCCATTCGTCCTTGGCCGCCGCTTGAACCTCCTCGAACCCCATTTTTTCGGCTTCCGATTGGAGGTTGCTCCGAGCGTTTTCGATGCTCACATAGGAAATTGCCAGTTTGAGAGTGATGACATTGGGGGTTTTTGGTGAATGAAATCCCAGATCAACGGCGATATGATCCCCGGCGGCGGTCGTTTGCCCCGGGAAAACCGAGTCATTTTCCCACGTTTGAAAGTTGGAAAACGGCTGGCTAAACTGGGCGACAAAATAGACTTTGATCCCGCCATAGCGCCCGGAAAAGGTACCGAAAGTCCGAACGGACCCTTCGACCTCGTTCGCATCGGCTCGAACACGCAATGTACCTTCTGTGCTTTTACGGCCACCAAGGGCATTCATAACATCAATCAAAAGGTGCGGGTTGGGGCATTGGTTAAAGGTATAGCGGTGAATGCCGACTCGGGGAGTGGCGGTGAGTTCGACAAGAGCGCCGATAGTGGGCAGGTTTACCGAATAATAGCCCGGGGAGGCTGATTCCTGAGTGTGGGAAAATCCTGTGGTGTGTCCCAATCGGTAGGCTTTGGGTTGTAGAGGTTCTCGCGTCGGCACGATCAGAAAATGTCCGCCATCGGTTGCCCCGGTGCCATTTAGCCTAGTATGGCTGAATCCGAGAAGCTGATCATCCCCATAGTAGTAGCCCGAGGTGTTCAAAGCCCGTTTTCGGAGTAAAGTGGACATGGTTTCAGGGCCAAGCCGAACCATTCCAAAGGGGACCATTGCTCCGGGGAAATTATGACCACAGACCCAGGGAATGCCCCCGGTGCCCACAAAGGGATTCACCCATTGGCCGATCTGGCCAACGGGGACCGGATTTTGGGAAGTGGCTTCGGCGAAGCGACAAATCGTAAACGACAAAGCCAAAATCAATGTTACCGAGATTCTCAACTTGCGCATTTGCGGTACCCAATTAGGCCATGGGTCAAAGTCTTGTTTTTTGCCTTTTGGAAGGACCAAAGGCCATCCTTTTCCTACTGAAAGGGAAGGTGTTTTTAACCGTCTTATAACCCGAGCTCGGCAGGTCCTTCACCGTGAATACAAGTGCGGGCGGGGACTTGTGGGGGACCCTTCAGGTCTCTATCATCAACCTTGTGAAGGGGCCGTAGCTCAATTGGGAGAGCGCAGCGTTCGCAATGCTGAGGTTGAGGGTTCGATCCCCTTCGGCTCCACTTTCCCCTTATTCATGGGGCGCTTCAAACCGGCAGCGGCAACGCTGGGCCGGGAATTTCTTGTCGCTTGGAAACCAAGCGGTTTTTTGGATCCACAAAAACCACCGTTGGAATATGTTTCAGGGCCTCCGTGTGGGTCATCCAACCATAAGTGGCCACGATGATCAAATCTCCGGTGATGGCCAAGTGAGCGGCCGCCCCGTTGACGCAAACCACTTGGGAGCCTGCGGGGGCCCTCATGGCATAGGTTCTAAATCGGGTCCCTCTGGTCACATTCCAAACATGGATTTCCTCAAAGGGGAGGATTCCCGCAGCCTGAAGAAGTGTGTCGTCTAGGGTCAAGCTTCCTTCATAATTCAGGTCGGCTTGGGTAACCGTGGCACGGTGGATTTTAGATTTAAGCATTGATACAAAACCGGAATTCATCACCCTGCGAGCTCCTTGCCTTAAAGGGGCATTTTAGCCGTTTTGAGGCCAGAGATCCTCCCCTATTCCCATTTTTGTTTCCCACATCGGGTCGATTGGGTGGAAAATCAAGGATTTTTGGGGGGAATTGGCTTTTTACGAAACACCATTAATGTGTGGTCACTTCCTTTGGGGGAGGCGAATTGGGTGGGGCGAGCTTTACCCTTGTCTGCCATGCAAATCGTGAGGAGGTTTCCGTCCCATTGGAAGATGCCGGGGACCTTTTCGCCTTTGCTTGGGCCACCATCGGGCAAAACATCGATCCACATCGGGGTTTTGGTGGTGTCCCATTCCACTTTTGTCCCCGCAAAGGCTTTGCCTTCCCGCTTCCAAATCACATGGTCTTTTTCGACGATGCGAATGATGGAATCGGTGATTCCTTTGGGGGTAACGGTTTCATTGCGGGTGAAGGAGACCACCTGCCATGATCCCTGCTGATGGGCAATGGGATTTTCCGGAGGGTAAGCGGTTGCTCCGAGGGAACAGAGGGAAATCAGCAATAAACCGGCAATACTAGGACGGGAAACCATGGGGAAAACCCTTCCTGATAGGGCTTGAGAATTAGGGCACGGCATAGGACGAACCATCCGTGGATAAATAACTCAAGTGGAGTTTGACGCGCAGGGCGTTTGCCGCCTGACTCCAAGAAACGGGACTTGGGACGGGAACTTCTGTTCTCGATTCCACATAACCATCGCAATAACCCCCCATACATTATTTATTAAATGTTGGGAGGTTTAAGTAGCATGGCCCTAGTTTTCACCATACCCCGTTTCGTTTGAGGAAATATAACCTATTTTGAGTTTTTGCCTTAGGTCGTTGGAGGCTTGATTCCACCACGATGGGCTGGCCACGGGGACTTCCGTTTTTGTTTCGACATGGCCATCTAGAAACCCAATGACCGCAAGGTCGCTGGAATGGCGAAAATGTATGGATGGGGCGGGACTGCCAGGATAGGGAAGTTTCGGGCTGTGGATACCGTACGATTCTTCGGCGGTGGGTGGGCTGTTCCAAGCGGCAATCAAGGCGCTATCTCCAAATACGGCGGTGGTGCTTGTGGAGGGGAAATCGGCCATCCTGCGCGTAAAAAAGATCGGCGTCGACCAGTTTCCCGAGTTCCAATAGGTGGTTCCACAAGCGGTGTTGTAGCCGTAGCCCCCGGTAACTCCTCCGAAAACGGAGGTCAAAAGATTTGTAGGTAGCGAAGGGCATTTGAGCATCGCCGTGTTGTTTTCGTAAAAGTTGGTCAAACCCCCTTTGGTTGGATCGACCGAACCGGCGGATGTGACCGTGGCAAACCAATACTTGGTATCGTAGGGCCAATTGGAAGGGTTTGGGACAGAGTAATTGAGCGGAAGGGCTTGAAAGCTGTTTTCATAATTGAGCGTGGCCAATACCAGTTGTTTAATGTTGTTGGAACAACTCAAGCGGTTGGCAGCCTCACGCACTTTTTGCACAGCGGGCAACAATAATCCGATGAGCACGGCAATGATGGCAATCACCACCAGCAGTTCAATCAGGGTGAAACCTTTGCGTCGAAAATGAAACATGGAAACGAATCCTTTGCCCCGGCTACGGGAGCCAAAAGGACACCATAAAACCAAATCAGAAATAGCTATCGGCACCGGGGGGAATCCCCTTGCGGTGGTGTGATGGCTGGTTCCTGCCCGGTTTCGGAGCATCCAACTTTAGTACAACACTCAGGCAGGTTTTCTGGCTTCCGGTGGAAAAAACCCAGAAGGGTTTATCCTCCCACCCCCCTTCCCGGCATTTGCCAGTGGTTTTTGGAGTGGGTTTGCC
>SIAL01000124.1 GCA_009691815.1 Gemmataceae bacterium
AACTTTCCCGGACCCGGAATATGTTTGTGCGCATTTTTGCCCTCTGTTGCCCTTTGCTATTCTTTGGCCTATTTGTTGTGGGTCGGGAACAGATTCCTTCGTTCACGATGGATTCCGATAGGATTGATTCGCTGCTTGGTGCCAATGATCCCGGTTTTTTGGCCCAAAGGTCCGCCGCGTCCTCGGACCTTGAGTTTTATCGCCGGGTGAGCCTGGACCTTTGTGGAACCATTCCCACCGTCGATGAAGCCTGGACTTTTGAAATGAATTCCGATCCGGACAAACGCCGGAAAATGATCGATCACCTTTTGGGTAGCCAAGCTCATGTTTTTCATATGGCCGAGGTGCTTGATGTTTGGTGGATGGAAAGGCGACCTGAAAAGCAGATCAAATCCAACCAATGGAATGTTTGGTTACGGGAGCAGATCCGGGGTGGCGAGCCGCTTGATTTCATCGTTCGCGACATCCTTCAATCAGACGGGGCGCAAAAAGAGACCCGCCCGGCTTCGCGATTTTTCCTCGACCGAGATTTCGAACCCAACCTAGTTGCAAGAGACATCGCCCGCCTATTTCTTGGAGCCAACCTACAATGTGCCCAATGTCATGATCATCCCCGGATTGACGACTACACGCAGGATAAATATTTTGGGTTGTTTGCTTTCCTGTCCCGGACCCGGCAATTTGACGACCCCAAATCCAAGATGGCGGTGCTTGCCGAAAAAGCAGATGGCGAGACTTCGTTTGTTTCGGTGTTCGACAAAGCCAAGGTACAAAAGAAAACACCCCCCAAGTTGCCCGGCAAGAAGGAGATCACCGATCCTGTTTTGGCCAAAGGAATGGAATACATTACGGCCCCTGCCAAGGATATCCGCGAAGTCCCTCGCTATAGTCGCCGCGGTCAACTTGCGGGGTTAATGGCCCAGGGGGGATACGATCCCTTTGCCCGCAATATGGCCAATCGCCTTTGGGCCATGGTGATGGGACGGGGCCTAGTGCATCCCCTTGATCTGCATCATTCCGCCAATCCCCCTAGCCATCCAGCCCTTATGGATCACCTGACCCAAGAGCTGATTCGTTTGCAGTTCGACCACCGGGCCTTTCTTAAAGGTATTGTTTCAAGCAAGGCGTATCAACGCTCCAGTCGCCCATTGGCTGGGGCCCAAAACAACTTTGTCGAAGCGAAAAGCGATTCGGGCAACGGTTGGCGCATGATGCCTCTTAGGCCTCTTAGTCCCGAAACCTATGCCCGTTCGATCCTTCAGGGAACCGGTTGGACAGACTCCCAAAAAAAGGCCATGATTGCCTCCGCAAAAACGGAGGCCGAGGCCTCAGAAGAGGTACTTCAAGCGCGGATGGGACCACAAATGGCACCACTCATAACCCAACTACAATCGCAACCGGGTACGGTTGAGGAATTTGACGCCCGGTTGGATCAGGCCCTTTTTCTGGGCAATAATGCCCATATTCGAAACCTGATCGCTTCGGGCAACATAGAGCAAAGGGCCATGGCCCTAACCAATCCCGAAGCGATTTGCAACCTACTTTATGTGGCTGTTCTAACGCGGCACGCCACCAAAGAAGAGCGTGCGGAATGGCGACCTCTGATTCAAAAGGCGCTTGCCTCAAAGCAGCCCCGTGAAGCGATGCGCGACATGATTTGGGCGTTAATCGCCTCCGCCGAGTTTCGATTTGCTTCCTAAGTAGATTAGGTAGTAGTCCCACGCAAGGTTTCCAAGGAGAATAGTTCCATGAAACGATCCCCTAATTGCGGCACTGTGGACCACGGGTTATCTAGGCGTTCCTTTATGGGTGGCCTTGCCGCCGGGACCGCATTGGGCGTCCCGTCCCTTTATCCCAAGTTGGGTTCCTCCACCGGTGCCATGGTAAATCGCTTGGCCCAGTCGCAAAAACGGGTGCTGATGGTCTACCTCTCCGGGGGCGTGAGCCAACTGGAAACTTGGGATCCCAAACCGGGGGCGAAAACCGGCGGTCCCTTTCGCGCAATTCCCACCAGTGTCCCGGGCGTACACCTTAGCGAACTGTTGCCCCACACCGCCTCGCAAATGCACCGCCTTGCCTTGGTGCGAGGAATTAACACGGCCGAGGACGACCATGGCAAGGGTTCGCAGATCATGCATACGGGCCGCAAAGAGGAACCGGGCATACAATATCCCCATTTAGGATCGATTTGCTCCAAATTGCTCGGGCCGGATGCCGGACCACTTCCTGGCTATCTCCATGTGACGCCGGGCGGTGGTGGCGGATCAAGCCCCCAAGACGCGGCATTTTTGGGGCCCAAGTTTGGCCCGGTGGGCATTAGTGATGGCAAGGCCCCGCTCAATATTGACCGTCCCGGGGGCCTCACTCCCGAGAACGAACTTGCCCGACAGGAATTGAGGAAAATGGCGGACGAACGGTTCCTTGCGAAAAGGCGCACCGCCCGCACCGAGGCCTACACTCAAACCTTCGATCAGGCAAAAGGTCTCATGTCCAAGAAAGGCCTATTTGACATTGTTGGGGAGCCAAGCCGCCTCCTCGATTCCTATGGACGGCACGATTTTGGCCGCCATTGCCTGTTGTCGCGCCGGTTGCTGGAAGGGGGCGCCACCTTTGTCAAGGTGACCCACACCAACTATGACACGCACCACGAGAACTTTGATTTTCACCTCGAACAGTTGGGCGAATTTGACCGCAGTTTTGCCACGCTTATTGATGATCTCCATCAGCGAGGTATTTTGTCCTCCACTCTGGTGATGGTGATCAGCGAGTTTGGCCGCACCCCCAACATCAACCACCTTTATGGTCGGGACCATTGGTCAAAAGCATGGTCTGTCGCATTGGGGGGGTGTGGTATCGTTGGCGGGGGAGTTGTTGGCAAAACCAATGGCCAAGGGACGGCGGTTGTCGACCGCGAAGTTCATGGCGGCCATCTCTTTCATACCTACCTTCAAGCATTGGGTCTGGACTCAAAAAAGAATCACTATGTGGATCAGAGACCTATTCCTATGGCCGATCCCAAGGCCGAAGCGATTCGGGAGATCCTTGCATGATTCCTGTTGATACCACCAAAGACGCGGACAAAAAAGACGCGGCAAAAAAGGATGATTCCAAAAAGGGCCCAGCCAAACCCGAGGAAAAGCCCAAACCCCCTTTTCCCGGTTGGGAACTAGACGCGCCCAAACAGATCGCCGATTGCAAACATGGGGCGGGGCTTCTCGGTTGCTGGTTTGATCCCAGCGGAAAGTGGCTCTATACCTCCGGTCAAGATAATGTCATTTCCCGTTGGGACTTTGTTGCCAACAAACGGGTTGATCTTGCGGGACATGGAAGTTGGGTGAAGAGTCTGGGATTTTGTCCCGGCAAAAATCTTGTAATCAGCGGGGGCTATGAAGGTCTGCTCATTGTGTGGCCTATGGAAGGGGTCCAGCCCGAACCACTCAGACAGGTAACCGCTCATACGGGCTGGATTCGTGCGGTGGCCGTGGAACCTACCAGTGGATTGGTTGTTTCGGCCGGTAATGATGGCCAGATTGCCCTTTGGCAACTTCCCAGTTTGGCACCTGTGAGGCGCTGGTCCGGCCACGATTGCCATATTTATCAGGCCGCCTTTCGCGACAATGGCAAAGAGATCATTACTGCGGATCTAAAGGCCAATGTTCGGGTTTGGGATACGGCGACGGGAAAACTCCTCCGCGAAGGAAAACCGGTGGCATCGCTACATAAGTTTGATGCCGGTTTTGGCGCGGACATTGGCGGCGTTCGTGGTTGGGGGGCCAATGCCAACGGGGATAGGGTTGCCTGTGCCGGGATCACCAATGTAAGTAATGCTTTTGCGGGTGTGGGAAATCCGCTGATTCAGGTCATTGATCCAAAAACATTGAAAGTCGTTCAGGAGCACAAATCCAAGGAGGCTTATCAGGGAACCATGTGGGGCGTGGCCTTTCATCCCGCCGGTTTTGTCCTTGGCGTAGCGGGTGGATCGGGGGGCATGCTTTGGATTTGGAAGGCGGATCAGGCAGAACCCCTTCGCACGCTTAAGCAACCGGATAACATCCGTGGTATGGCACTCTCCGCGGATGGTAGCAAAATCGCAGTGGCTCAGGCCAATGGTTCCGCCCGCGTTTTGAATCTAAAGGCGTAGGGAAAAAACAGTCATCGGAAATCTTTTGGTTCCGTAAATGTCAGTGACGGACTGTTAGGGAATAGGGTCTCATCGTTTGTGGTGTTTTTCTTTACGAGCCGGACGCGTGAGCGACGGACAAATGATGCAATAGGGAACTTGTTCCATTGTTTGCGATGTTTTGTTTTTCGTGCCGGACCCTTTCGAGTTTACGCCAAAATATCCTTTATCACCTGGCCATGATCAATCTCAAGGCGTTTACGCTCCGGGATCTCCAGTTTTCTGCTATCAAGGCCCATAAGGTGCAAAATGGTGGCGTGGACATCGGTGACATAGTGCCGATTCGAAACGGCGTGAAAGCCGAGTTCATCCGTTTCTCCATGAGCTATGCCCCCTTTGATGCCGCCGCCCGCCATCCAAATACTGAAGGCAAAGGGGTGGTGATCCCTGCCGGTGGAACCTTGGGTTCCGGGTGTCCGGCCAAATTCGGTAGCCCACACGACTAAGGTTGTTTCCAAAAGACCTCGCCTTTTAAGATCTAATAATAGTCCCGCCATGGGTTTGTCGGTTTGCTGACAAAGGGTGGCATGATTGCCCTTTAACCCTTCGTGAGCATCCCATGCCCCGGCACCGCCGCCACCGTGTTGAATCTGAACAAACCGCACCCCTTTTTCAACGAGTCTCCTCGTGGCCAAAAGTTGCTGGCCAAACGGACGGGTTTCGGATCGATCAAGGCCGTAGAGATTGCGGGTCGCTTCGGTCTCTTGGGCAAAATCCATTACCTCGGGCAGGGACTTTTGCATGCGAAAAGCCATTTCATACGATTGCAGGCGGGCCGCCAAATCACGATCGAATGGTCGCTTGGTCGCCGCGATCGACCCCAGTTTGTCCAGCAAGCCGAAAGCGGATTTTTGTTCCGCAAAGGTCATGTCCGATTCGGGACGGCCAAAATCCAACGGGTTGGCCGTATCCACTTTAACTGGCACCGCATCATGGCTTGGCCCAAGATAATGGCCATCCCGTTTATTCCAATACTCTCGTGTTCCCATCGAGATAAACTGGGGCAGGTTCTCATTGAGTGTCCCCAAGCCATAGTTGACCCACGCCCCTAGATTGGGGAATTCGCCATCAAGCATATGCCTTCCCGAATGAAACTGGGTCTGGGCACCATGATTGTCATCGGTAGTCCACATGGATTTGACGATGGCCATTTCGTCGATCATGGACCCAAGGTGTGGATACCAATCGGAAACGGGAATACCGCTTTGACCCCGTTTTTGAAACCCGATTTGCCTAGCAAGCAAACGATGCCGTTGTTGGCCGTTGGCATCTCCCTTGGCAACCACGCGGAGATCTTTGAATCGATTTGCATTTTGTACATCTTTATAAGGTGTTTCTGAAATGGTTTTGCCCGCGTATTTGTCCAACTCGGGTTTGGGATCAAAACTCTCCAGATGGCTGGTGCCTCCGTTCATAAATAGCCAGATGACCGACTTTGCTTTGGGGGCCGCATGGGGCAAAAGGCCCGACCCGGCCACCCCTTCCCGGGCAAGAATGGCTTCCAACGCCAAGGCCCCAAAGCCCAAACACGAACGGCCCAAAAAGCGTCTACGGTCCGCAAAAGAAATTGGCCCGGTCATTGCGAATCCCCCTAGCGTAAAGTGATGAAATCGTTGTGGTTAATCAGCGTGTGAATAAGGTTTATCCGGGCTCTTTGTGGATCCTTGGGAAAATCCTTAGACCATGTTTCCATGGCTTGCACACACACTTTCTTTTCCAAATCGCTTGGTGGCTGTCCCAATATCCATTGAAAAGCAGTCCCAACAAAAGCGTCCTCAGGTATCGTGGATCCCTTTGGTGCAATCTGATCGGCAATCTTTTGGGACAAGTCCCGACTGATTTTGCTGTTGAAAAGGGCCAAAGCCTGTTGCGGAACAATGCTTTCTTCTCGCCGGTAGCAATCCAATACATTCGGGGAATCAAATTGCGCCAAAAACCTTTGGTCCTCATTGTGCGAATGAAAGAAATAAAGGCTGCGGCGGCTGGATTGGGTATCGTTTGGGGAAATGGTTGGCCCACCTACTTTGGGGTCAAGCGTTCCGGATAGGTGGAGCAGCCCATCCCGGACCGATTCGGATTCCAGCCTTTGGGAAACCTTGTGCCAAAAGGTTTTGTTTTCCGGATCGATTTTCCAACCGGGATGGTCCAAGGGGGGATCGGCGGCCAAAACATAGGTGTCGCTAGTCACAATCATTCGATGCAGGTGTCTGAGGCTATAGTTGTGGTCCATCAAATCCAAGGCGAGCCAATCGAGCAGTTCCTGATTGAGCGGCGCCTTTCCCTTGCGGCCAAAATCAAAGACGCTTTGCACAAGGGGTTGTCCCATATGCCTTGCCCAGACATGATTGACAATTACGCGGGCGGTTAAAGGGTGGTCCCGACTGGTTAGCCATTGGGCAAGGGCGGTGCGCCTGCCGGAACTTTGGGTGGGGAAGGGCTTGTCTAGGCTGTCTTGGGACTCCTGATTGGATTCCTTTGCCTTATACGATCCAACAAGGGGTTTAAATGTTTTGCCTGGGTTTAGCCTTTTTTTGGCTACCTCCAATACGGTTTTTTCTTGAGACTTTACCTTGTCCGCGGCAGCTCCCTCGGCAACCAGTTTCGAAAGGTCAGCTTGGGCAGTTAGGTACTCCGAGTCGATTTGCGCTTTGGCGGCGGTTTGTAAGTTTAGATCCGTGGGATTTCGCATGGCGGCCAGCAGCGGATCAAATGCGGCCCCCTCCGCCCGCAATGCGACGCATTTGGCTTCATGAGCCTGAACCTTTTTGGCAAGCGTGTCAAGGCTTGGCGCTTTGTTATCCAGTTGGGTCCCGGGCGGGAGTTCCCAAAGTTCAAAATCGCTTATTTGGGTGGTGGCGGTATAGGTGATCCATTTGAGGAGGCCGGGTTTTCGATCCTTGGAAAGCGTGTACTGTAGGATTTGGGTGCCATTGTAATCCACAAGCATTGTGGTTCCCTGAACACGCATCCTAAGCGTAAAATCCTGATCTAGGGCAATGGGCTTTGAGATGCGCCCATTCTCCGGATAGGTGGCCACCCCGGCCCGAATGGTGGAGAACTGAATCTTGGGATCGGGGGCATTGGCGCTGGCATAAAGCAGGTTTTCATTGGCATCGGAGGCGTCAAAAGCAATACCCACTGAGCGATAGGGGTCGCCCCCGGTGATGCGGATTTTCGCTCTGATTTCAAAGTCCCCAATGGGCGATCCCAAATAATGAAGTTCTGTGCGCAGGTCCTTGGTGTGGGATTGAGTAGCATTGGTGGCGGTCAACAACCATGTTCCACTATGAACCTTCCACAATTTTGGATCGCCAAAACCCTTGGCCAAAAGGGCCGCGCTTTTTTTGGGTGGCTTGGTGACCGGTTGGCTCTTGGCATTGGCGAAACTGTTTTTTACCGCCGCCAAAGCCTTTTCTTCTAGGGCGAGTTGCACCTGAATTTTGTCCCGGTATGCCTTTATGACAGTTGGGTTCAGGCCGGGTTGGTGAACTTGTTGGTCCAATCGGATGCGTTTGGGATCGAAAGGAATTTTTCCTAAAACGGCTGGAACACCCGGTTCCATTACTTTGTTGGTATCCGGATTGGCCTCGTCGCCCCGGATGAACCGCCTGGTTTTTAGGTCGAGGTTACAATCAAAAATCCGGGGCAGGGCGTCCTTTTCCGGATCCAATTCCCCACCCAAAAGGTCTCTACGGATCTGATAAGGCTCGAAAATGGCACGGAACCGATAATAATCGACCTGACTGATGGGATCGTATTTGTGATCATGGCAACGGGCACAATTGAAGGTAAGGCCTAGAAATCCTTTCCCCAGATGTTCGATGGTTTCTTCCATCCAAGAGTTTCGGTTAAAAATAAAATAGGGGCGCACAAGCAGGCCAGTGGCCCGAAGTTTTTCCTGATCCGTGGGATAAAGTTCATCGGCCGCAATCATTTCCCGAATCATTTGGTCATAGGGCTTATCAGCTCGAATCGAGTCAATGATCCAGTCGCGCCAATGCCAGATATGTTTTTGGCTGTTACGAACTTCGGCGCCAAGGCCCCACCAATCCGAATAGCGCCAAATGTCCATAAAGTGCCTGGCCCAGCGCTCGGCATGGGCATCCGAGGCCAAAAGAATATCGGCTGTTTGGGCGATGGATTTGGGATCGGCCAAAAGGGCAAGTTCCGCCCGGGTGGGTGGCAAACCGGTGAGGTCCATGTAAAGGCGACGCCAAAACAGGCCGGATGCCGCACGGGCGGCGGTAGGGATGTTCTTTTCCTTGCGGGCTTTTCCTAGAATCGAGTCGATTGGGTTCCCGGCGCCAATGGCAATCTTTTTTGGGGGCTGAAACGACCAATGTTTCGAGGGATCGGATTCCGCTTTTTCCAGTGAAGGGGCCTTGGCTCCCGCGTCGATCCAGCGTCTGATGAAATCCAAGTCGGTGCTACTGACCGTCTCCCCTTCGTGTTCGGGGGGCATCCTTTGTTTGCTATCCAGTTTTTGAATGCGCCGTACCAGCTGGCTGTCGGCTGAGTTCCCCGCGACAAAAGCCGGGCCGCTGTTGCCTCCCTCAAGAAGGAAGGCGGCGGTGTCGGTTCGCAATCCCCCTTTTTGGTTCAGGCCACCATGACAGGCCCGGCACCGAATGGCAAGAATGGGTTTGATGACCGTGGTGTAATCCGGCGGTGGCGCGGTTCCCAAAAGTAAAAGCAAGGGCCACATAAGTCCAGTATCCCAAATGGGGAGAGGCAGGTAGGTTTAATATACCACAAA
>SIAL01000125.1 GCA_009691815.1 Gemmataceae bacterium
CACAATGGCGAACTATCGTGGAATCGCAAACGCTCGGATATGCGCAATTTGGTCGAGTTCACCTCTAGAAATGTTTTTGAAGGAATGCCGCTGGCCTGGCAAGTTTTTGATACAAGCAAAGTGGATATGGAAACCAAAGATGGCATCCGTGCCGTTGCCGGGGACCTCCTCCAAAGCCCTATCGTTTGGTTTAACGGGCATGACCGTGTTCCCGGGGGCAGCCAAGTCAACCTTCTTAAAGAATATGTTTCCAACGGAGGGTTTATTGTCGCCGAGGCCTGTTGTGGCAGTCCGCAATTTGATGCCGAGTTTCGTCGCCTTGTGAAAGAGTTGTTTCCGGAAAACGAACTTATCCGGTTGCCCGATGGTCATCCGATTTGGACAGCCTCGGGGAAGTTTTTGGTCGATCCTGCCGAATTTCCCCTTTATGGCATTTCTCAAGGTTGTAAAACGGTGTTGGTTTATAGCCCCATGCCGATTGCCGGTTATTGGGAAGAAAACCGCTTTACCACAGGCCGGGGAAGGGAAGCCTTTCGCCTTGGGGCGAATATTATCGCCTATGCTACCGGTATGGAGGCGCCCAAACCCAGACTGACCGAAGCGGAAGTATTCAAGCCCGAAGATCGTACGCAGGTCCGTCGAGGTTTTTTACGAGTGGGTCAAATCAAACATGGCGGAGATTGGCAGCCTGCCCCAAGGGCGATGAATTCCTTAATGGAAAAAGCCCGTAAGGATGGTTTGGATGTGGTCCTGCAACCCAAACCGGTGAGTCTTGCCGATCCGAATCTGTTTGATTTCAAATTTCTATATCTTCATGGGCGAACGCCCTTTCAGTTTCCTTCGGACAATTTAAAACAATTGAAGTTTGTCTTGGATAATGGGGGGACACTTCTTTCCGATGCCTGTTGTGGGGCAAAACCGTTTGACCAGTCCTTCCGCAGTATGGTAAAGGACCTTTTTGCCGATAGCCCGGCAGGGTCAAAGCCCAAGTTGGAGCCTATTCCCCTTGGCGACGAATTGTATTCTGCCGACCTAAACGGAAAATTGATTAACCAAATCCGCCTAAGGCGCGAATCTCAGGCGGGACAGCCCACTGACGCCGAATACAAATTGGTGCAACCCCGATTGGAAGGGGTCAAGATTCAAGGTCGCTGGGCGATTATTTACAGCCCTTATGATTTGGGTTGTGCCCTTGAAAAAAACAAAGGATCAGATTGTGTCGGCTATGACCACGATAGCGCCGTCCTTTTAGCCAAAGCTGTTCTCTTTTACTCTTTGAGGCGTTAGGGGCCTATTTGTCTAAAGGCCCATTTTCCCATGGGTCCATAGAATAACGCTGTTGGCCTAAAACCAGCCCATTTGCGTTGCTCCGAAAATACTTTCGAAGGATTTTTTGACTCAATGTCTTCGGTCACCCAAACCCTTGTCGACGGTTTTCCTGTCTATCGTGGCAAAGTTCGGGATGTTTACGACCTAGGGGATCGGGTCCTTTTGGTGGCTACCGATCGCATTAGCGCGTTTGATTATATTCTTCCCAATCCGGTACCCGACAAAGGGCGGATCTTAACGGGATTGACCGCTTTTTGGATGCAATATCTAAAAACCCAAATGGGGTTGGAACATGGCTTGCTTTCGACATGCCTTGACGATTGCCCGGAACCGTTTCGAAATCCCATCCACGATTTGGCAGGTCGTGTCTGTTTAATGCGAAAATTGCCCGTGGTTCAGGTCGAGTGTGTGGCACGGGGGTATTTGGCAGGATCGGGATACAAAGAATATCAGGGTACGGGAACAGTTTGTGGAAATCAGCTTCCCGGCGGGCTCCAATTGGCCGATAAGCTTCCCCAGGTTCTGTTTACCCCGGCAACCAAAGCAACCACCGGGCATGATGAGAATATTTCATTTGATCGGGTAGTCGAGTTGGTTGGTGTGCCGGTGGCAAATGCCCTTAGGGAGGCAACTCTTGCCATATTTGCCCAAGGTGCCATGCTTGCTGAATCCAAAAGTATGATTCTTGCCGACACCAAGTTTGAGTTTGGTTTGTCGGATAATAAGGTGGTTTTGGTGGATGAGGTTCTCACCCCAGACAGCTCTCGCTATTGGGAAAGTGCCACCTGGCGGCCGGGCATTAGCCCACCCTCGTTTGACAAGCAATTTGTACGGGATTGGTTGGAAAGGTCGGGTTGGGACAAAAATTCTCCCCCACCGAATCTTCCTGAAACCATTATCACCAAAACCCGTGAACGATATGTGGAAGCGTTTGAACGGATCACGGGTCGGAAATTCACGGGCCGAGTTTCAAGCTGGGAATTTTAGGAACCAGACCCCAAGATAAAGATTTCATTAAAGGTGTTTTTTTGACATGAATGAACCGGAAGATTCCAAGAAATCGCCCCCGAATGATTTGCCCCAGGGAAGTCCTATTGGGAACCCGGAGGAGAACCTCAATTCGCAAAAGGATTGGGGGCAGTCCTTGTCGACCCAATCGAACGCCGGCAATGCCATTTTGGACTCAAATGCAGGGGAAAGGGACGATTTCAAGCCAAAAAATTCCAATCATGGGGTGGATGTTCAGACCGAACCTGAAGGAGTTTTGGTAACGGAAATCGACCCTTTAGCAATGCCCTTTAACGCGCCTATTGAGGATGTTTCCCCCCCGGAAAACCCCTCGGATAATAGCCATGAGGACTTTGTCCAGCCCAATGCCGGTCCCAATTTTGCCTCTCCCCGATTTTCCGGGCCACGAAAGACCCCTTCCGGTTCCATTCAAGTTCTGGTGATTTTTTTGTTGGCCTCGTTTTCCGTCTGTTCCGCAATGCTCAATTTGTATCTTTTTTGGCAAGCCAGAAATTTAGGGGCGGAGCTTGAAAGGGTAAAACCCCCTGGGAAAAGCGGTTTGGCACCCAGGCGATGATGGTTCTTTGGGATTCAAGGTAGTACTTTAATCGAAAATACGGCAATTGGCATTGACGATTTTCAAAAGGGGTTCTAACCTAGATCCTTATAAGGGATCCCTGTGCGGGTGAACCATCGAAATGGAAATCTCCCTCCTTTTTAGGTTCTTTACACGGGATCCTTGTTTCCGATAGAAATAGGGTTCATTGGTTTGAGAGGTGTGCTCTTGGCCCAGTTTACTCGAAATTGATAGGAGAAGAGGGGTATCGATTTATCGATTTGCCCTCGTAACAAAACGATGAAATTGACGCGCGCTTCCTGCTACGCCCTTCATGCTTTGGCCCACATGGCCAATCTTAAACTAGACAAGAATGGGAAATCCCCCATCATTGCTTCCCACAAAGTGGCTGATGCTCGTGGGGTGCCCGAGCGCTTTCTCCTCAAAGTCCTCAAGCCTTTGGTAACAGCTGGCATTCTTGACTCCATCAAGGGCCCAAGCGGTGGCTACCGCCTTCGCAAAAACCCTAGCACCGTTACCGTTCTCGATGTAATCGAAGCCGTTGATGGACCCATCCGTGCTCAAGGATCGATTTCCGATGCTGGGAACTCGGTCTCCATCAATGCCCGTCTCGAAAAGATTGGGAAAGAATCGGCTGACGCTGTTAAGGCGTACTACCGTAAAACAACCATTGGCGATATCGCGGGCAAGAAGTAAACCGGATTTAACCTCGGAAAGCCGTTGGCCTTGATTATCAGGGACTGCGGCTTTCTTTGTTTCCCTTGAGCCAAGTTTCCCTCGAATACCCAATTTCCGCCCGAATCATGTCCATTCGCATTTCCAACCTTAGGCTCCGTTTTGATGAGCCTGAAACCGAACTTCCCTCCCGATTGGCCCGGGCTTTGGGGATTCCCCAATCCGAGATGGTCGATTGGCGCATCTTGCGAAAAAGCCTTGATGCTCGGGATAAATCCCGCTTGGGATATGTGTATTCGGCCGAAATTCGTCTACCCGATCAAGAAGAAAAACGACTGATAAAAAAATCCGCCTCACCTTCAAGTGTGATGGTGGAACTGTTTGAAGCAACCCCTTTTGAAATTCCTGTTCCCGGGATCGAACCTTTAACCCATCCCCCGGTAGTGATTGGGTCCGGGCCTGGTGGGCTTTTGGCCGCTTTTCTTTTGGCCCAATGGGGTTATTGCCCTATTGTTCTAGAGCGGGGAAAATCGGTTCGCGATCGAATTCATGCAACCCGATTATTTGATGCGGGAGGGGCGCATGATCCTGAAAACAACTATCTTTTTGGGGAAGGGGGGGCGGGTACTTTTTCGGATGGCAAACTTACCTGCCGGGGTTCCGGTTCGGATGTTCAACAGGTTTTGGAGATTTTGGCGAACCATAATGGAAAACCCTCCATCCTTTATGATCAGCGTCCCCATTTAGGAAGCAATCGGCTGCCCGCCGTGGTCAAGGCCCTTCGTCGAGCCATTATCGACAAAGGGGGCGAAATCCGCTTCGGTGCCAAAGTCAGCGACTTGGAAATTACCGATGGCCGATTAAATGCCGTGATGGTTGGCAACGAACGGATCCCTACCCGGGCGGCCATCCTTGCCATCGGCCATTCGGCCCGGGACACCTATCGGATGCTTTTGCAAAGGGGCGTCCCCATCGAACAAAAACCCTTTCAATTAGGGGTGCGCATTGAGGGGCCCCAAGAGGTCGCTAACCGCATTAAATACGGATCCAAAATGTTGGAAAGCATCCTTGGCCCCGCCGATTATGGCATGGCGGTGCGTGGCCTCGCCACTGGCCGGGACCTGTTTACTTTTTGTATGTGCGCGGGGGGCTATATTATGCCCTCGGCAAGTGCTCCTGACTATTTCTGCACCAACGGTATGAGCCTATCCACCCACGATTCCCCCTATGCCAACAGTGGCCTGGTTGTTACCTTGGAGACTTCCGAGTTTCCGGGAACCGATCCTTTGGCCGGGATGCGCCTCCAAGAAAATATTGAAAAACGGGCCTTTGAGTTGGGGGGCGGCGACTATGCTTGCCCCGCCCAAAGGGCAACGGACTTTATCGCCGGGAAATTATCCACCTCTCTTCCCGGTTGTAGTTACCCCCGCCGCGTTTTCGCCACGGACCTAAGGGAGGTTCTCCCACCCGTGATTGCCGAGGTTATCAAAGACGGACTTCCCCTAATGGATCGTCGTTGGAATGGAAAGTTTTTAGCCGAGGCGATCCTTGTCGGCCCGGAATCCCGGGGAAGTTCCCCGGTGCGATTGCCAAGGAATCCGGTGACCCGTCAGTCCTTGGGTGTTGAAGGACTTTACCCGGTGGGTGAGGGGGCGGGTTTTGCGGGCGGAATCGTATCGGCGGCGGTGGATGGCCTGATTAGTGCCAGGGCAATCATCAAACTTTGGTCCCCAAACGCCCTTTCGCCCAAGGCCTAAGTGGGGCCGAATTTTCCCTCAAAAAAGAAAAGACCCATGAGCAGGTTTGAATGCCTGCCCATGGCCCACTTCCAAAGCAAAGGGATTAGCCGACTTTTTGGATGACAACCAAGTTTACATCCCCCTCGGGGTTAAGCAGTTGCAAAAGCAGGCTCGATCCCGGGTTTGCCGAGTTTAGGCGACTGGACGCCGAAGCTGCGTCGATTACCTGTTTCCCATCGACCTTTTGGATTAAGACCCCGGTCCGAAGTCCCGCCTTGTGGCTAGGGCTTTTCGGCTCAACCCGCATAACTAAAGCCCCTTTCGTGCCCACTTTAAAGCCCGTTTTATCTGCCAACTCCGGAGACAAATCCGACAATTCCAATCCGTAGGCTGCCAGTTTGCCTCCTTCGGAAAAACTAGGCGCCGTTGGTTCGTCCCTGCCACGCGTCAGGCCCAATTGCCCCGGTTGTTCCATCACCTTAAGGGATAGGGCCAAAAGCTTCCCATCGCGCATCACCTGCAAGCCAAGATTTGTTCCCAGTTTAGAGTCCGCGATTAAGGATTGAAGGGTTTTGCCATCCTTGATCGGTTTCCCATCTATGGCGATGACCACATCCCCAGGCTGAACCCCGGCCAAGGCCGCCGGACCTTGATCCAAAACTTGGGTAACCAACACCCCCTTCGTATCCTTGAGGTTAAGTTTTGTGGCCAAAGCAGGATCGTCCAAATCACGGACTTGGACACCCAGAAACCCTCGTTTTACGACTCCATCTTGAATCAGTTTGTCCTTGATTTTGGTGGCGAGGTTCGATGCGATAGCCAAGCCGATTCCCTGAAAGCCCCCTGTCCGGCTTTTTATGGCGGAGTTGACCCCAATGACTTCGCCACGCATATTGACGAGAGGTCCACCCGAGTTGCCCGGGTTAATGGCGGCATCCGTTTGGAGAAAATCTTCGTACATATTGAGCCGCATATTGCGGCCTTTGTGGCTAATAATGCCATGGGTTACGGTTCCGGTAAGGCCAAGGGGCGCCCCCACCGCAAGAACCCGATCCCCCACTTCGGCGGTGTCCGAATTGCCCATGGTTAGGGCCGGCAAACCCTTTACACCACTCAATCGGATAACGGCGATGTCGGTTTTCGGATCGGCTTTGAAATCCCGACTGGTGACCTTTTTGCCATCCTGAAAACATACCGTTACCTCTTCGGCGCCATCCACCACATGGGCATTGGTTAAGATGGTTCCTTGGGAATCGATGATAAAACCGGAACCCATCCCTTGTGGCCCATGATCTTCAGGCATGGGGGTTAAACCACCATGCCCGCCGGGAACGCTTCCCTCAGGGAGTTGGCCAAAAAAACGGCGAAATTCTTCCGGGATTCCTTGGGGAGGTACCCTGCCACCGCCATTGGGCCCGTTCCCCCGAATCGAGGGCGGGGTCTTGGATTTGACTTCAATACTCACCACCGAAGGGAGTACTTTCTTTACCACTTTGCGATAACTGATGGGGTCGTGGGAATCGGCTTCTCCTTCGATTAGGGGAGTGGCCCGAATCCCGGGAATCCACCCGGGAAGGCCAAAACCCAAAAGGCCGGAAACCAAGGCTCCCGTGCCAAAAGCCAGAACCATTTTTCCATTTGTGAGGCCATTCATGATCCATTCCTCCTTGTTAACGAACCAAGGAACCCCGCCTCGCCCTGAACTTTTGGATCATTAATAGGCCAGCGGAAGATCCGCCATAAGGTGGGATTGATCGGTTGCGTTATGATTATTACGAAGCGGGTAATAAAGGGTTCGATCATTACAAAAAAAAGGGCGGCACGAGGGCGGGCCAATTTCCTAGACCAACATTTTTTGCTTATATTGCAGGAAGGAATCTTCCAAGGACTCCCGGGCAAGCCTTTCTAAGGTGGCTTGGGGAATGCCCATTCGGGAAAAACAAAAATCGTAATCGTCGCCGATGTAAGAACCCAAATAACCGGGGTCGTCCGAGTTGATGGAGATTCTAAGTCCCGCATCAAGCATTGCCGCTAGGGGATGTTCCTCGGGTGTTTTGCAGACTCCTAATTTCCAGTTGGAAACCGGGCAAACCGTTAGGGGGATCTCTTCTCGCGCAAGCAACCGGACCAAATCAGGATCTTCCATACACCGAACGCCATGGTCGATCCGTTCCGCACCGAGGATGTCAAGGGCTTGGCGGATATAGTCCGCTGGGCCCTCCTCGCCGGCATGGGCCACCACATGAAGGCCGGCGGCACGAACCCGTTGAAAAACGCGGGAAAATTTCTCGGGGGGATTTCCCCGTTCACTGGAATCGAGGCCAAATCCGATAAAGAGGCCGGGGTGATCCTCGAGGGCGGTCAAGGCCTCATCCAATGTCCTTTTGGCGGAATCCTCTGAAAGATGACGGAGAAAACTGGGTATCAAAAACGAGGTCATGCCCCATCGTTTTAAGGCAATGTCACAGGCATCCTTTAAGGCCAAAGCCACGGTGGCAAAGCTGAGCTCCCGTTCAGCATGGGCTTGGGGATCGAAAAAAATTTCGGCGTGAACCACGCCCTGTTCATTGGCCTTGGCAAAATAGGCCAAGGCCAATTCCCGGAAATCGTCTGGCCTACGAAGGACGGACATTCCTTCGGAGTAAACATCGAGAAAGGATTGCAAGTTGGAAAATTGATAGGCCCGGCGAATTTCCCATTCGGAATCAATTCGTAAACGAACCTTGTTCCTTAGGGCAAAATCCATCATCATGCGGGGTTCTAGCGTCCCCTCGATGTGTAAATGCAATTCCGCTTTGGAAATCTTGGTAAGTGTACTCATGGAGCCACCATTCGCCTACTTTCTATTTTATCCTTTTTGGACCCTTCGGGGCAATATTCAATCGTTCCGCGATGAATAGTTAAGGCATAAATCCATCCGAATTGCGAAAAAAAGCCCCATTTACCCTAGGATTGACCAAAAAAAGAGGAGCCAAAGGATAAAAAAATGGGATATTCCCCGGAGATATCCAAAGAAAAAGGGTCTGTTTCGGTCGTTTTTGACCCATTTTTTCCAATCAAATCGTGTTTTTTACCGGTTGAAAAGCTCCCGTTTGGATCGAATTTTGGCCAACCAATAAACGATTTTCGTAACGCAATATGGGGAGAATGGCTGGAATCCTAACTTTCTAGGGCAAGGATATTTTGGAAATCCGTTGGATGGGCGATTCGAAGGCGGGTGACCTTTTCCCCTTTTAAGTGAACCGGGTTTCTAGAATTCCTCCGTGGAACCCATGGGGCTGGGCAATGATTTACCAATCATTTTAAGGAGTATAATGCAGCGTAGCATTAGGGGAAGCGTCGGAGTAGGAGGGCTGGTGTTTCTCCTATTGGGGTTAATTTTTAGTTGCATCGGGGGTGGATTTGGCGTCTTTACGCTGATTTCCATGCGGGATAAACTTACTTGCCAGGGGGTGGTTGTTGGCTTTAATCCCCAAACGATTGGGAAAAAAAAGACGATGGGAAGGGTTAAAACGGTTCCCGAAGTGGAATATACCGTAGGGGAAAAGGTACACCGTATCCACGGGAAAATAGCCAGTACTCCACCGGGTTACTCGAAGGGAGATA
>SIAL01000126.1 GCA_009691815.1 Gemmataceae bacterium
AGCCCCAATATCCATCTTCTAGGACCAGCCACGGTCCGCCTTTTGAAAGGTCCGGGGACCCCAAATGGACTGTAACAGCTAAGGCTTTGGCTAATTCGGAAAGGGAAGTGCCCCAAAGATGAATCGTATTTTTTGAAAGTATTCTCGCCCACAACCGGGCCATGGTGTCCCCAAAGGCAATACCACCGAGACGCAAATCGGCAATGCTTTGAGGTGAGGGCCCCTTGCCTTCTAGAGAAAGGTGGATTGGGATTCCCGGTTCGAGCATTTCCCCAAGCCGACAAGCCGCATCAACCATTTGATCAAAGGGAATGGTTTCTACCGAGGTCCAGCGGGCAACCCCCGCTTTGTAGAGGCCATTGGATTCTGGGGCAATTACTATTTTTTTGGCAAAAACAAGGTCTAAAGCCGCGTCTGAGCCGGAGATAAAACCAGAGGGGATTCCCCCCTTACCCGGTAAAGCCATGATAAAAAAAGGTGCTCCGAGCAGCCAACAAGCTTCTCGGGAGGAGGCGGATTCTTTGGAAAAATCGGGGCGAAATGGCTTGCTAAAAACAACTTTTTGCGGTGCCTCCGATTGTTTTTCCGCTAATCCTGGCCAAAGTTGATGGCAACCACCCACTGGGCCTCGATGCGCGCGAATTCCCGCATATCCCGCCACCACAATTTGGTCGGCATCTATTAACCCTCGGGAAAATGAAATCCTTTCCCCGGTGGCGGATACCGCAACGATTGCGTTTCGACTTGGATTTGCTCGTTCATGAACTGTTATGATCGCTTCTTCAAATCGGTCAGGCAATCCTGCGATTAATTCTGCTTCCAACGATGCGTTTTCAACCAAAAAAGTGATTTGGTGGACCTCTATTCCGGCTTGGAGAATTCGGTCAAGAAGGGGTTCCAAAAGGTCCGCTCGGGTGCAAAACAGATGATCAAGGACAATGAAAACATTATCCGATGGGGTAAATATTTTGCCAAGAGGGGGATACGAATGGGGTTGATCCAAAGAGGCAGATAAGTCTGCCACCGGATTCAACAAAGCAGGAGGGGGCTCAAACACAACCATTTGGTTGAATATTTTCTCCCCCTCGATCTGTTTTTTTTCTTCCGAAAATATCGGTGTGCCCGGTGAATTGGCATTACTCAAGTTTGACATCCAATTCCAAGGCCTTCCCTTTACGAATGATTCCAATTTTAATGGTTTGCCCGACCTTCTTGGTCTGCATAATTTCCATGTAAACTTCGAGGTTTTTTACCTCTTTACCATCAATTTTTACGATCTTGTCTTCGGCTTTAATGCCTGCTTTGGCGGCAGGTTCACCTTCGGTGACACCTTCCACGGCAACCCCTTTTTCATCCTCATTATACCCGGGTCGAAAACCCAACCGTGGCCCCCCCTGACGAGTGCCCCCGGTACGAGCGGCTTTCACCTCGATGAATTTGGGCTTCTCTTTTACAGAAGCCAATTCCCCTATTACTTCCGATCCAAAGCGGATAATTTTGTCCATCCCCTCGTAGTTGATTTTGTCAGGGGTGTCACTTGGTCGGTGGTAATCCTCATGGACATCGGTCCAAAGGAAAAGGACAGGTATTTTTTTGGAGGCAAATGAACTATGGTCGCTTGGACCAAAGCCGCTTTTTTGGCGTACCGTGGTGAAATCATAGCTCTTGTTGATTTTATCCAAAAGGGCCTCAAAACCTTCCGAGGTTCCAGAACCCTGCACCAATATACGGTCTTTTTTGGATTCCTTATCGGGCCTTAATCGCCCAACCATGTCCAAATTGATCATTGCCGCGGTTTTCTCAAGGGGGAAGAGAGGTTCCTTGCAATAGTGAACTGACCCAAATAGGCCAAGTTCCTCCGCACTAAAGGCCATAAAAATCAACTTGCGACCTTGACGGTCCTTGTGGGAGGCGAATCGTTTGGCTAGTTCAAGCATCGCCGTGGTTCCTGAACCATTATCGTCGGCTCCTTGGTGAATTGCGACAACCCGACCGGCACCCATGCTTCCAAACCCACCTGACCCAACATGATCATAATGGGCGCCAATAACAATGGCTTCCTCCGCCAAAGGGCCACTACCCTCAAGGACCCCGACTACATTACGAACGGGAATGACATTACCTCGTTTGAGATGTGCATCCATGATTACCGAATACCCTTTGATTTCAGCACTTTGGGGCTTAAGATCGTTGTCAATAGCCGCTTCCTTGTCCGCCAACTTAGCTTGACCAGAGGCTATCAACATGCTGTCTGCCAGCTTTCGGCTAATCATGAAAACGGGAATCTTTCCTCCAAATCGGTTAGTAGCCAAGTAGGCAAAATCGATAAGGGTATCCGTTTCGGCCGCGTTTTGTTTGTCGTTGACAAAAATCACCCCGGCGGCGTTGTGCTTTTGGGCGTTGCCGATTTTCTCGGTGAGGGAGGATAGGGCTCGACGACGATTTGCGTTCTCAAAGCCATCGTCCTTGCGACCTTGGCGAGGGGCATCTCGAAGGATCATTACTATCTTTTTCTCGGTGTTTAGGCCTTGATAATCATCGTAGGTCCCTTCCTTGGCCATGGTGATTCCATAACCGGCGAATACCAAAGAACCGGTGGCTTTCCCCTCCGAGCTCAACGCAAGCACGGTGGCGTCCGGGATTTTTTTCCCGGGTTCGACGACAAATGCCTTGGTTTTGCCGTCAGGCCCTTTGAATTCGATGGTGGATGGTTCATTCATAACCACTCCGCCTACGGTGAAAGGTTGGAAATAGGTTCCATCTTTGGCCAATGGTTTTAAGCCAATTTCTTTAAATCGCTCGGCAATGTAATCCCCCGCCCGTTGAAGCCCGTTGGTAAGGGGACCTCGGCCTTCCCGATCCGGTGATGCCAAGTAAAAAAGGTCGGATTTAAGGCGAGAAATGGTTGCTTTGGTGGATTTGTCCAAATTGGCCGTTTTATCGTTATCCGCTCCTAACGAATTATTTAGCCAAGCCAATTGGCAGAAACCAAAGGCTACCAAAGTGAATAAAAACCTTCGGTATTCTCCCAAGAAAAAATTAGACATGAGGACCCCCTTTAGATGAATGCTATAACGCCAACCGGCCCCACTCCTTGGGCCCCTACCCTACTACTACTCTAGGTTGCAAAGCGATTTCTGGCTGGGCTTTGCGAATTAATTCATGCACAAGCCAAGGAACATTCCCTTCACCAAACAGCAGGAACCCTAAGGTTGCCTTTAGGGAATTGTCGTCTGACCATCCGAAATGAATTTCCGGAGGCTTGTTGTAATTTGCCAAATCAAGGGCGAGGGCGGCCAAAACATTGGCAATGGAGGCACAACGGGTGATTTTAAGTACATAACGATTGGAACCATAAATCACTTCAATCACCGGCCTAACCATAAATTCGCTGGGATCTCCCCGCACGACTTCAACGAAAAGGATGTTCACATCTGAGGGAATCCGGTGGTCCTTGCGAATGATTTCTTCTTTGGTTTCCAAGTCTCGCTGCCCTGGGCGATGGGGAACAATAATCGGGATTTCTAGGGCTTTAATAGAGTTAAAAAGGAACTCGGAGTTCTCATCTTTAAATTCGAAACCCGCAAAACGAAGTTCGGTAGACCTCATGAAACGCGAAGTAAACGAGGCAATAAAAATCGCCAAAATAAAGCAACTGGCGATCTGGATTCCAACCGGTTTCTCAAAGACAATTGCGATACCCGTGTAAAGAAATACCAAGCCGACCCCAATGAAATACCAAGGAATCCTCGCAAAACCCGTTCGAGTGGAGGACCGGTAATATTCAATCGAGCTGGCGGTAGCCGCACTAAGGATGAGCATGATCACACCCGTAGCGTAGGCATCACCTTGGGCTTGCACATTGGCCCGGAAAAGGAAAGTAACAAGTACATTGATCAAGGTAAAAAGAATTACCAAGGGTTTTACGGCGCGGGCCCATTCCGGAGCCATGCCATATCTGGGCAGGTACATGGGAACCAGATTGAGTAGGGCAGACATTGCGCTGGCCCCGGCAAACCAAAGGATTGCGATGGTGGAAATATCATAAATGGTCCCAAAGGTGGACCCGAAAAGGAAATGCCCTTCCCCCAACCCGACTAAAGGGCTTTCCCCGTGAGCCAAATAGGCTAACGCCCGATCCTTTGCCTTAGCAGGGAAAGCTTCCCCGAGGGAATTAACCAAATCATGCGACGGAATCAGTGTCGTTACACAAATAGAAGACCCTAACAAAAGCACGGACATAACTAGGCCGGCAGTTAGCAAAAGGAATCCAGTGTGCCTAATGCGGCCCTTGAGTTCGTTAGGATTCTTCCCACCAGAAATAAGGGGCATTATGGCAACGCCCGTTTCAAAACCGCTCAGGCCAAGGGCCAAGGCGGGAAAAAGGACCAAGCATACGGTCGCGACGCTTCCCAAGCCAGGTGTGGTGACCCAGGGTACAGCTTTCTCCAATTGCCATTCGGTAACAAACCAAGCAGCCCTACCTTCGGGGGAGACGACCTTGGCCCACCAATCCAAAAATGGCTGGGGATTCTCCACCAAATACCCCAAACAGGACCCAATCAAGATGACATTAAGGACCAAGAAAACCGCCACAATAACAACCGCCAACCCAATAACTTCCTTAAAGCCTCGAAGGAACATGCCTCCAAGAAGCATCAAAAGAAAAAGGGTGATTCCAATTTGTTGACCTTGGTTGCGTTTGGCAACTTCGATTTCCGCAGTCCTTTTGAGGTTCCCTTTTTGGGATTCTTCGTTGAGTCCATTCCATTCAGGGTGTCTCTCAGCCCCGGTTTGTATTTCATCCAAAGTGGCTTCAAGTCGGGCACTGGGCCAGGAAGGGTTCGCGATCAAGTGGGCTGTAGCATCCGCGGCGGACATGGTTTTGGTAATCACAAAATCGGTTGCGGCAAACCCCAAAAGGGTTATGACAACAATTTTGCTCCACCACCCCTTAAGCAATTTTTCCAACATGCCGATCGATCCCAAACCAAAGGGGGATTTCTGGGCAACATAACGGTAAACTGGGTAAGCCCCAAATAGGGTAACCAAAACCACAACCACAGTGGCAAGGGGGCAGAGGTTACCCGTGGCGGCGTAGGCGATGGAGGGTTGGTAACCCAATGTACTGAAGTAATCCACACCGGTAAGGCACAGCGCCCAAAGCCAAAAGGTTTTGTGCTGAGAGTGATTCGGTACGGGATCTTGGGAAAGTTGCGGGTAAGACTTTGTTTCTGACATATATTACCGAACAGCCCACGGGTGAGCCGGACGGACCGGGGTGAAGGAATCCAACTTTCTTTATATTTAAATTGGGCAGATCTGAAAATCAATTTGATCGATTTTTGACGATTATCACAAAATGGAAAGCCTATTCGGGAAAGGCTATTAGGAGAGCAATTTGATGCAAAGTATTGACAGGATTACGGTTTTGGAAAATTTACTGCGCCTCCCCGGGAAATCGGGAGAGGAGCACGAGGTAGCAGAATATATCATTCAAACCTGCCTAGGATGGGGAATATCACCCTCCCAAATTCATGTCGATGATGCTCCATCAAGGATTCCGTTACCCTGCACCACTGGGAACCTGTTCATTTCTTTTCCCGGTTCTTGTTCTGGCCCACAGATTTTGATTTCCTCCCACATGGATACGGTGCCCTTGTGTGCTGGGGCCAAACCAGTTCGTGTGGGAGATAAAATCATTCCCGAGGGGCTAACCGCCTTGGGTGGGGATAATCGCACAGGTGTTGCCGCAATGCTTTGCCTGATTCAGGCTATAATTGTTAAAAAGTTGCCCCACTCTCCGTTGGTGTTTCTCTTTTTGATTCGAGAGGAAAGTGGCCTTCAAGGGTCACGATTTTTGGACCCGAAGAGGATTCATAAATGTTCCTATGGAATAAACTTGGACGGGGGAAGCTGCATCGAGGGAACCATTGCCGCAGTTGGCGCCAACCGTTTTTCCGTGGAAATCCAAGGGAAAGCAAGTCATGCGGGTGTCCACCCAGAAAAAGGAATTTCGGCAATTATGGTTGCCGCTTTGGCGATGGAGAAGGTTTATCGGGGTGGCTGGTTTGGCAAAGTGACCCATGGGGGCAAAACCGGATCCAGTAATATCGGGATCTTATCCGATTCTGCGGGTGGGGCGGTTGGACAAGCCACCAATGTGGTTACCGATTTTGTGCGCCTTAAAGGGGAATGCAGAAGTATGGATCCCGTGTTTATGAATGACATTACAAATGCCCACCAAATGGCATTTGAGGAGGCCGCGAAAGAGATCCCAGACCATGAGGGCAATTGCGCTTTGGTTCATTTCCAAAAACAGTGCGAATATCAACCCTTCACACTTTCACGAGACTGTCCAGTCATTTCCCTTTTTGAAAACTCCGTAAAGGCATTGGGAAAAACCCCATTATTGAAAAATGGTAGGGGAGGGTTAGACGCCAATTGGTTTTTTGAACATGGGGTCTCTTCCCTTACCATTGGGGCGGGACAGAACCAAATTCACGCCGTTGGAGAATGGGTCGACCTGAACCAGTACCAAGGAGCCTGCGAACTTTTGGAGGAGATGATTTCCAAAGCCGCCACATAATCCGCAAAGTTTAATACCGGAAGGCGCAAATCCCATCAAGTTGAAGCCTTTCCCCCGGAGAGCATTTCCATTTTGGATTATGCTTTGAAGAGGAATCTTAGAAACAAGGGGGATGCCATGTTTTCGATCGTTGTGATGGCGGCATTGGTAACAGCACCGGAACCGGTAGCCTTCAAGGGACCATGGGCGACCCCCGGTTGGCCCTATTACATTGGGCAATGCAAGACAAAAATATACGGATCTCCCTACGCCTACTCCGGAACCTATACCCTTTACGCGGGCTATTATGGAGCATTTGGCACATCCATATATTCGACACCCCTGGTTCCTGGAACATTAGGGATATTGGCTAATCAATCCGGACCATCCGCCAATTTTAAAGCACAGGTAGAAACCCCGGGAATCAAACCGAACCCTTCCCAACCCCAAACCAACCCGGTTGTAGTTCCTGAAGTGAGTTTCCAACCTCAAATTAGTAAGAATCGGGCGGAATTGATCGTGGAAGTTCCCGAGGGAGCAACTCTTTTTGTAAATGGTGTTCAAATGAGTACCAAATCGGGTAAAAGGAGTTTTGTTACCCCAGAATTGCCAACGGGAAAAACCCACCTTTACGATTTAAAGTGGAAAATTGGTACAGGTTCCACCGCCCGTGTAGGGGAGAAAACGATTGAAGTTCATGCCGGGAAAATGCAAACTGTTTCCCTAGGAAAGGGAAACCTTGTCGATTTGGTGTTTTCGCAAAAATGAATCTTTTGGCCTAACCACCCCGCGCGATGAGAGTGTAAATTTCCCATGTGCGTGAATGGTTTCGAGAGTGGTAATTTATACTTTAAGGGTTAAATTCCCGCTAAAAAAACCGGGTAAACAAATAGATAATTAGCCCAAGGGAAGCTAAGAAAACCAAAAGACGAATTTGCCACCATAAGGCATCTCGGAAGATGGCTGGCCATTCGTCGTATTTGGTGGCACTATACACCAGACCAACCAGCATAAATAGCGGGGGTAGGTACCAAAAGAAATGAATCATATGGGTGCAGAGTCTGAATTCTGCTCCTCTTTGTGGTTAGTTTTTAGGGAAAGCTTAGGCGTCGGAAAAGTTGGCCCGGCAAATGCGTCAAAAATCACCAATAGATTGAGTGCCCCAGCGATAACCGTGAAAATCCATCCTAATTCCCAAACCTTATCGCCTTCCGTTTGCAGTTGATTCAACTCGGCTTCGGGTGAAGTACGCATAAATGTTCCAAGGAACGGCAAACCGTTATCGCCCTCTTGGGGCTGATAGTCGATGGAGGTTTCGTCTGGATAAGAATACCATTGGATCAAGGCAGGCCAAGCGGCTATTCCCACCCAAAATTGACCGACAAAAGGTATTCGATTCCAAAGGGGGCGCGGAAAAGAAATCCCTAAAGCTATTTCCATTTTTCTGTAACGGTTGGGATCATCGGCCCTAGGCAGATAGACATTTTTCCAATGTCCTAATGATAGACCCCAAAAAAACAGGCAATGGACGCAAACAAAAAACAAAATCCCTTTACCAACTTTGCCCCGTTTGATTTGGCCCAATCCCGGAATGAGGTAACTGAGAAAACCCGCAACAGGATCCAGGTGGGTGTTAGAATGCTTGGAGGGAGTGGGGGTTGTTAAATTCGCCATTGGACCTTCAGTTATCGCCGTTATCCGATTTTTCGCATCAAGCTGCTAACCAAGTTTGATGGTATCAACCTATCGGCCCATGGCCATTCCAACCAATCACTTGCCACCAGAATCCCGGAGTAGGTTAAGAAGATAAATCCAAAAAAACCAAGGAAATAGCGACCGCCATTGGTAATAAGAAATCTTCCGGGGGAGCCAAGAAATTGCAAGGGGATGTCGATCCCTGCATTAATCAGCCAAGATATCCCAGTCTCTCCAAAATTATCATCAACCGAATTTTTAGCACGGCTTGGTTGATTTATGGATAATTGGGTAGATTGAAAAGGTAAAGTAGAAGGGGGTAAGGGAGGGCGGTTCCATTCTGGGTTAATAGAAACAGGTTGGGTTAATGGTCCTGTTTGTTGGTTTCGCCAATTATCAGCCAAAGGGCCCCAAGTGGTTTGTGATGGATTCCAAACGGAACTTGCTCCAGAAGGCGTTGATTCGTTCCCTTGAGTATTTTGAAAGGGGTTGTGCGGTACTTGATAGAAGCTTCGATTGTTAGATGAAGCCGATTGGGCAAATGGGGGAGCCGTCCAATTGGTTGCTTGGGACGGTTGGGGCAAAGGATTCGTTTCAATTGGGGTTGGGTTATTCACCATTTTTTGCAAGATAGATTCTAATTGATCCAGCTGTTGTCGGGT
>SIAL01000127.1 GCA_009691815.1 Gemmataceae bacterium
TGAGAGAGGGCAACTTTTACCATAGTGGAATGGGCGTTGGGCGAATAGTCACAGGTCTCTATATAAGCCGCCCAAGTATTTAGATCAGCCCGCACCTCGGGGTCGGTTGCGGCATAGGTTTCAATGGTTAAGGGCGACCCTTGCCCCCACGAGATTTCCGCGCAAAACCAGCCGCGATCATCGCCTTTGAGGTGAACCGCCGCCTTTGGAATTATCTCCAAAGCGGCCTGTTCCAGCCGGGCAGGGTCCGGGTTTCGATCAAGCGAACCGAAAACCCGGCTCCAGGCAGCAGCCATGTTTACCCCTTTGTTCCGCTCAATTCACTTTTATCCCGGTTATGACCGGCTCGGCCTGAACGCCATTTAAGGCCTTGAGGTAAAGGACCAGGTCCTTTTTCTCCTGCGGAGTTAGGTTGAGTTTAAGCGGAATGATAGGTTGGCCCCCTTCGGTGACAAAGGGTGGGGGGCCTTTGGTTGCCTCACCTAGGGAGGTGGCAATTAGCCACAGCTTTTCGGCCTCAAAATCCCGCATTTTGATGTCAAGCGTCGGATTGGCGTTGCCGCCCTTGTCATAGAAATCCACCACGGCCTCAAGCGTCGCATCGCCCCCGGTGTGCATATACGGGGCGGTGTTTAGAAGCTGGCGCAAGGTCGGGGTTTTGGTGGCTCCTACGAGAGCGGGGTTTTTGTGCCCGATCGGTTGGGCACCAAAGCGGAACTGATCGCCCGTGGGGAGCTTGCCCTCTTTGGCCCCGACTCCCAGATTATGGAAATCCGAATCGGTGAAACTGTCGCCCACATGGCAGCCATTGCAACGGGCCTTGCCCAAAAACAGGGCTTTGCCGTTCGCGATAGAGGCGGCTAATTCCGAAACCTTGATGTCTTCCTTGAGACCAAATGCCTGAAGGACATCCCCTTCGTTGTCCGCAATCGCCTTTTTCAAGGCGACCTCGACATCCATACCCATAAGGACGGGTTTGGCGGGAACATCCGCATCTTCAAGGCGCTTGCGCATGGCGACTTCGGCGCGATCGGCGATGGAGTCACCCGTTAGGACGGTTCGTTCATAGGCGGCGATGGCTTTGGCGACAGCATCACGAGTGGGCCCGTGGCCGAAGACTTCTTCAAAATCCTTCACATAGGAAGGGGACTTTCGCAGCCTAGAAATCAGATGAAACCAAGGGTGCCCTTTGCCATCAAACATTTCCGAGGGGTTTTGCGGGGGGCCTTGGGCCTGTGCCTCAAGCGTTGCCGCCCGGCCATCCCAAAACTGAAGCAGGCTATACCCGCTGTTGTAAACCGTTGGAGCGCTAACCCCTCCTTGTTTCTCAAAAATGCCGGTGGAAACCTTGGATTGATCCGTGAAGCCACGGACGGGATTGTGGCAAGTGGCACACGCGACGGTGTTGTTCGAGGAAATCACATTGTCGAAATAGAGTCTCTTTCCCAGCTGAAACTTGGCCACCGTCATTGGATTTTCCGGGGGAATCGGTGGGGGGGTTTGTAGGCCGAGCGGAACTTTCAGCACCACCACTTTGCGAACGACTTCTTTTCCGGTCCTTGGATGGATCCCTTTTTCGGTTGACTCATTCCAAAATGTTTTCAGCTCGTCCCACTGTTTCTTGTTTTGAGTCGAGGTGCTAAATCGAATCGGAACTTCTTTTTCAAAGGAAGCCTTGAGCTTTTCCGAGGGGAGGAGAGCTTCGGATTCGGCAAGGGCTTTCTCATCCGGCCCATCTTCTTTGGCAACAAGCCGGGCCAAGCCCAGCACGGTCAACGAGGTGATTCCAAGCAAGCCGAAGCGCCAAAACAGGCGGGAAGCATTAGGGAGTTTAAGGATGATGATGTCTCTTTGGGTGAAACAAAAAGGGGAAACACAAAACGGGCTTATCGTTTGACAGTCTTGTTGCCGTACTTGGCAACATCGGGTTCGGGTATTGTTTCCACTAGGTGGCGAACAATATCTTCGGTGGTTTTACCCTCGGCCTGGGCCTGAAAGTTGGCCCCAATGCGGTGGCGAAGGACGGGCTCTGCCGCTTTTCGAATGTCGTCAATAGACACGCTAAAGCGGCCTTCCATGGCGGCAAAGGCCTGACCGGCTCGTACAAGGAACTGTCCGGCGCGAACTCCCGCGCCAAAATCGACCGTTCGTTTGACCATTTCGGGGGCTTCCGGCCCGGGACGCGTCGCCCGTACCAGCCTCGCCACATAGTCAAGGACATAGTCACCAACCGGCACATTCCGGATCAACTTTTGCAAGTTTAGGATCTCTTTTATGGTAAGGACTTTGGCCAACTCCGGCGTTTCGCTTTTGGTGCTTCCCGCCAGAATTTTCTTCTCCTCCTCAAACGAGGGATATTCCACCTTGATGGAAAACATAAACCGGTCCAGTTGGGCCTCGGGAAGCGGATAGGTCCCTTCTTGTTCGATGGGATTTTGGGTGGCGATCACAAAAAAAGGATCGGGCAGTTTGTAGGTTTCCTGTCCAACCGTCACTTCGCGCTCCTGCATGGCCTGAAGCAGGGCGGCCTGGGTTTTGGGTGGGGTTCGATTGATTTCATCCGCAAGGAGGATGTTGGTAAACACCGGCCCATGAACAAACCGAAACGCCCGTTTGCCGTCTTGCTCATCGAGGATGGTGGTGCCTGTGATGTCGGAAGGCATCAGATCGGGGGTAAACTGCACCCGTTTGAATTGCACATCGAGGATCTGGGCAATCGACTGGACCATAAGCGTTTTGGCCAAGCCCGGTACCCCCACCAAAAGCACATGGCCCCTAGTAAAGATCGAGGCCAATACCTGTTCAAGCACCTGCCTTTGCCCGATGATCACCTTGTGGATCTGGTCGAGCATTTGGCTGCGCTTTTGGCTGAATTGCGAGAGGTATTCGGCGATCTTGTCGCCGGCGCGGGGATCGCCGCTTGACACTGTGGGGGGTCTCCAAAAAAATCGAGGTTAGCTTACCTTCCTATCCTATGGAAGCCTACTGAATATCCATGACCCCTAGGGCTTTGCACGGTTTCACTGGCACTACCCAAATCCGAAAAGGCCTACCCTATTTTCTCAAGTTCCAAGGGCCAAAGGCTTTTGGAAGTAGATCAGAAAGCGTGTGATTTTCCAGAAGACCCCTAGGGCTGGCAAGGCCAATCCATAGGGCGGGGGCAAATTCATTGAGGACCTGCCGACACGCCCCACATGGTGGTGTGGGCCCGGACAAATCGGTGGTTATGATCAGATGGGTAAAATCTCGGCACCCAGCGGCAACCGCCCCAAACACCGCATTGCGTTCGGCACAACTCGTAAGGCCATAGCTTGCGTTTTCCACATTGCAGCCTGTAAAAATGAGGCCATTGGTGGCAAGCAGAGCAGCTCCCACAAGAAAGCGAGAATAGGGAGCATAGGCCTTGGCCCTTGCAGCAAGTGCTGCCTCCAACAACCTAGCAATCCTTTCATCCCGTTCGGTCATAAAAGGATTCCCGCCATGGCGGCATTGATAAGGGTCGCCAAAAAACCCACCAGCAGGGCACGGGGGGCAAGCCGGGCAAGGTCTGACCGGCGGGAAGGTGCAAGGGCCCCGATCCCGCCTATCTGAATGCCGATCGAAGAAAGGTTGGCGAATCCCGTGAGGGCAAAAGCGGTGACAATTTTGCTCCGGGGATCTAGGCCGGCAAAGTCGGCTCCGCTTAGCATGGTGAAGGCGACAAACTCGTTGGCGACGAGTTTGGTTCCAAGAAGTTGGCCGACTAAACCGGCGTCTTGGGGAACAATTCCCAAAAGCAGGGCCACCGGCTTCATGAACCACGCAAAAAGGGAGCCCAAATTCCACGGCCCGGGAAACGACGCTCCGAGGTGGGTAAGGCCAATCCGGATTTGATCAAGCAATCCGTCACAAAGGGCCAGTAACCCTAAAAAGGCGACGAGCATTGCACCCACATTGAGCATGAGCATCAGGCCGTCGCTGGCACCTCCCGAGGCGGCATCGATCACATTGGCATGGGGTGAGGGAGGCGAGATCACCTGCCCAGCCCGGGTTTGGGGAACTTCGGATTCGGGGAGGATAATCTTGGTCAGATAGAGTGCGCACGGGGCAGCCATCACCGAGGTACACAGAATGCCAATGGGGTCGGCGCCGATTTCTTTGTACATGCCAATGTAGATGACCAGAAGGGCCGCGGAAACGGTGGCCATCCCCCCGGACATCATGGCCAACAATTCGGACATGGTCATTTTCTCGATGTAGGGTTTGATCACGAGGGGGGCTTCGGTTTGCCCCATGAAGATATTCGCCGCGCCGGAAAGGGATTCGGCCCCACTGGTTCCTAGGATTTTCCGCATGAACCAGGCCAAGCCCCGCACTATGGCTTGGAGCACGCCAAGGTGATAAAGGATCGTGAAAAACGAGGAGACAAAGATGATGGTGGGCAGGACCCCCACAAAAAAAGGAGCACCCGTGCCAAAGGCTTTTTTGGTGAGGTCGTTAACGGCCAATGGACCAAAAACAAAGCGGGTACCCACCATCCCGTAGTCCAGAAAGGCCGAGGCTAAGTTGGTCGCCCACTCGAAGGCATGGTAGCCAAAGGGGACCTTGAGTACAAAAACCGCCAACCCGAACTGGAGGCAAAGGCCGTTTCGCACCATCCTCCAGGGGATGCCGTTTGGATCGGAGCTGGCCAATGCCCCAAGAGCCAGAAAACCAAAAACACCAAGTGCGGCAAGAATTTGGGGCGGAACCATTCCTTGCAGTGACAGTGACAAAACCACCGCCACGAGGACGATGAAAAAAGCGAGGCACCGAAACCGGATAAAATTGCCTTGATTCGCCCGAATCATCCCGATTTCCCCTCTGGATAGAGTCTAGCTTAGCGGATTTGGGCGGGCCGATAACACTAATTGCCTTTCGGGGGCAAATCGGGCTGGAAGAATTCCGGGTCAATCAAAATCAGCTTGATTTCGCGGACTTCCCCGTCCCGTTCCACTTTGATTTGGATCGTCTCCCCGGAGGTTTTCTTGGCCAAAATATCGTGAAGGTCCCGAACGCGTTTGAGCTTGGTTCCTTCGCATTCTTTAAGTACATCGCCCACCGTGGCCCGCCCGCCGGGTGAACTTCTAAGCCCCACAATCCCCGCTTTGGCCGCCGGCCCCTTGGGGGAAACCGCCGTGATTACCAATCCCTCGATGCCGTTGTCCTTGGCCGTTTGATCCGACGCCAAGGTGATCCCCATTACCGGACGGGTCACCTTGCCGTTTCGAATGAGTTGCGGGACGATGCGGTTGACCTCGTCCACGGGAATGGCAAAACCGATACCGCTTGAGACCCCGTTGGGGCTGAGGATGGCGGTATTGACCCCGATCAGCCTTCCCGCAGAATCAAGGAGCGGCCCGCCCGAGTTCCCCGGGTTGATGGCCGCATCGGTTTGAACCAAATTCTTGAGGACCACGCCCGTTTCGCTGGGCAATTCGCGATCCAAAGCGCTTATGATTCCGGTGGTAAGCGTTTGATCGAGGCCGAAAGGGTTGCCGATGGCAAAAACCTTTTGGCCCACTTTAAGTTCCGAAGAATTACCAATGGGTAATGCCCGGAGTTTGCGTCCTGAAGCATTGATTTTGAGAACGGCAAGGTCCATTTCAGGATACGCCCCGACAAGCTGGGCGTTGTAACCACTTTTCTCCCCGGCCAAGGTTACCTCGGCGGCTGCCGCTCCTTGAATTACATGAAAGTTGGTGACGATGTAGCCCGAATCGTCCCAGAGGAACCCCGATCCCATCCCGGCGGGAATCCGCATGATGTCGAGGCTGAAACGGTCCCGCCTTGCGGCAAGGCTGGTAATGTGAACCACCGAAGATCGGTTTTGTTCATAAATCTCAATGGTCGATTTTTCGTCAGAAGCAAGATCGCCCCGGGGAGTAACAGCACGGGGTTGGGCATCCAGATTGTTGACATCCTGAACCCGCTCCCTTGCCCATTGAAAAACTTGATAGGCAAGTAACATTAAGATCAGGGAGAATGCCAACAGTGTCACAGGGCCGGGAAAAAGGGATCTCCTCGACATCGCATTGTTGCCGCTGGCTGGGTGGTTAACCGGTTCAAAGCCTTCATTCGCCATGGTTCATTCCTTGGATTCACTCACTTTCCGACAAAGGTAAGTTTATCACCCTCGAGGCCAACTAGGATTTCTTGGCCGTCGCGAATTGACCCCTCCAGCAACTTTCTGGCGATTGGTGTCTCCATTTCTTTCTGGATTGTCCGCTTCAAGGGCCTTGCGCCAAATGCCGGCTCATACCCGATTTCGACCAGCTTTTCCTTGACCTGTTCGCTTACGGTTAGGGTGATTTGTCGCTCGGCCAGCCTTTTTCTAAGACGGTTCATTTGGATATCAAGGATCTGCCCAAGGTCCTTCATGGTGAGGCCGTGAAAAACGATGGTGTCGTCGATGCGATTGAGAAACTCCGGTCGAAAGTGCTTTTTCAACTCTTCCATGACGGCCGATTCCATGCGGTCAAACACTTCACCGACATGGGTGCTTTTGAATTGCAAGATTTTTTGGCTGCCAATGTTGCTGGTCAAAATGATCAGGGTGTTTTTAAAATCCACCACGCGACCTTGGCCGTCCGTTAAACGACCATCGTCCAACACCTGTAATAGGATGTTGAAAACATCGTGATGAGCCTTTTCGATTTCGTCAAAAAGGAGCACCGAGAATGGCTTGCGTCGGACCGCTTCGGTGAGCTGGCCGCCGTCCTCATGTCCGATATATCCGGGAGGCGCCCCAACCAATCGACTAATGGTGTGCTTTTCCTGGTATTCAGACATATCAAGGCGAATCAGTGCCCTTTCATCGTCGAAAAGACATTCGGCCAACGCCCGAGCCAATTCGGTTTTGCCAACCCCGGTTGGTCCTAAAAAGAGAAACGACCCGATGGGTTTGGCGGGGTCTTTCAGGCCGCTTCGGGCGCGAAGGATGGAGTCGGCCACGGCAACCACCGCCTGATCTTGGCCGATTACCCGCTTGTGTAGCTCCTTTCCAAGCTCAAGAAGCTTATGCTTTTCCCCCTCCATGAGTTTAGCCACAGGCACCCCGGTCCACCGACTTACTATGACACCAATATCCTCGGCATCGACCACTTCTTTGATGAGCCTTGGCCCACTCGTTGCTTTTTGGGCGTCCTCCTCGGCACGCTTGAGCCGCTTCTCCAGTTCAAGGAGCTTGCCATATTTGAGTTCTGCCGCTTTGTTGAGATCGTATTCCCGCTCGGCCCGCTCCATGGCCAGCTTGGTTTCTTCGATCTCGCCGCGAATGGTCCGTTGGGCCTGGATTATTGCGTTCTCCGATTCCCAAGCCGCCTGCAGGGCATCGGCCTGAGACTTTAAATCGCCGACCTCTTTCTCCAGTTTCACGAGCCGATCTTTGCTGGCAAGATCCGTTTCCTTGCGAAGGGCGACCAGTTCGATTTCCAATTGGAGTTTACGCCGGAGGACCTCGTCGAGTTTGGCGGGGCGACTGTCGATTTCGGTGCGCAACTTGGCCGCCGACTCATCCATCAGGTCAATGGCTTTGTCGGGCAGAAACCGATCGGTGATATAGCGATTGGATAGCACAGCGGCGGCGACCAAAGCGGCGTCTTTGATGCGGACACCGTGATGCTGTTCATAGCGATCCTTGAGCCCCCGCAATATCGAGATGGTGTCCTCCACGCTGGGTTGGTCCACGATCACCGGTTGGAATCTCCGCTCCAAGGCGGGGTCTTTTTCGATATGTTTGCGATACTCATCGAGCGTAGTCGCCCCGATACAGTGCAATTCTCCGCGAGCCAACAACGGCTTAAGCAGGTTCCCCGCATCCATGGCGCCATCGGCTTTGCCCGCGCCCACCACGGTGTGCAATTCGTCGATAAAAAGGATGATTTGCCCCTCGGCAGACTGGACTTCCTTAAGGACGGCTTTGAGCCTCTCCTCGAACTCGCCCCGGAATTTGGCCCCGGCAATCAAGGCACCCATATCTAAGGAGACGAGTTTCCGGTTTTTCAGACCCTCGGGAACATCGCCACGCATGATCCGTAGGGCCAGGCCCTCGGCGATGGCGGTCTTACCCACACCCGGTTCGCCAATGAGGACGGGGTTGTTCTTGGTTCGCCTTGATAAAACCTGAATCACCCGCCGGATCTCCTCGTCCCGGCCAATGACCGGATCGAGTTTTCCCTTGGCGGCCATTTCCGTCAGGTCGCGACCATATTTTTTCAAGGCCTCGTAGGTGGCCTCGGGGTTTTGCGTGGTGATTCGCTGGTTCCCCCGGACCTCCTGTAGGGCTTTTAAGACCCGCTCCCCATTGGCTTGATGCTCTTTGAGAGTGCGACCGGCCGTTCCCGTGTCTTCCAAAAGCGCTAAAAGGAGATGTTCTACAGAGATAAAGTCGTCTTTGAATTTTTTGGCTTCGTCCGCGGCCCGGTTTCCAAGACGGACCATGCGGGAACCCAAGCCGATGCGGTCCTCCCCCCCCGACATTTTGGGGAGTTTGTCGACATCTTCCTGAACTCGACGATGAAGGGAATCGACAGGGGTCCCGGCTTTGCGAAGGATCGCCCCGGCCAGACCCCCTTCTTGATTTAAAAGGGCAAGCAACAAATGCTCGGGCTCGACCTGTTGTTGACCATTCTTTTGAGCCAACTTTATCGCTTCTTGAACGGTTTCGGACGCTTTCTCGGTGAACTTGTTGAGATCCATCAGATCCTCCTGTTGTGGTTGAAACAAAGGATTCGCCTATTGGATTTAAGCAGAAGTCATGCCCAAC
>SIAL01000128.1 GCA_009691815.1 Gemmataceae bacterium
TGCAAAGCAAGGCTTTTACTTCCCAACGCCCAAATGACAGACCCCGCCAACAATAGCACCAACAAGGATAAAAACCCCGCATTGGGATCCTTGGTAGCGTCGTTGAGCCAACCCATGAGGGGTGGGCTGATCGCGTCACCCAAAGCATGGATGAAGAAAATGCAAAGGGCCATGGCCTGAGCCCGGTGCTCCGGGGGTGCCACATTCATGATGATTGCGTTGATCGGGCCGGTACAAAGCATTAACCCAAAGCAACAAGCAAAAATCATAAACCATGCTACCGGGAAAGGTGCATAAATGGCACCAATCAAAAACGGCGCGGCAAGAAGCAAACCAAACGCCGAAACCTCAAAATAGGCCCCAGGCCGACTCGGTTTCAGCCAATCGGCAAGCCAACCCCCAATAAGGGTGGCAGATAACCCTGAAAGGGCGATGATCCCTCCCACCATAGTGTTGACTGAAGCCTCCGCCCCGGCTTGGCGATGGGTAATCAAATATTTCGGCAACCAAAAAGCGATTCCGCCCACGGCATAGGTGGCGAGAATGTATCCCCCCACCGCCAAGACATAGGGCCTGATCCGAAGCAGATCCCAAATGGCCGCTTTCCCTTTAGACGCATTTGTTTCGTGTGTCTTTAGCAGAGGATCTTTGGCAAAAAAACAGAGGACACCCAAAAGGATACCCGGGGGCAGCATCCAAAAAAAGGCGTTGGGCCAGCCGAGTTGACCCCCAAGGAGATAGCCCATGGCACTGCCCACGGGAATGGCCGCATAGAAAATGGACAGCACCCTGCCGCGCGTCTTTTCGGGATAGTGATCGGAAAGAATGGCCGGGGCCGAGGGACCATAGGCGGCTTCCCCTAGTCCAACCATGATTCTTGAGGCGAACAGAAAACCAAAGGTCCCCACCAAAAGCCACACCCCACCGGCCCCTCCGTCCACTTGCGTTTTTCCAAGCCCGGCAAGTCCGGAGGCGGCACTTGCAAGGCTCCAGAGAATGATTCCCCAGCCAACGATGGACCAACGGCGATAGTAGCGACATAGCCAACCGAAAAAGGGTGCCGCAATCATAAAACTGAACATGAAAGCCGATTGCAAGGTTCCCTCGAGGAACTCACTTTTCTCCTCGTTGGGAAACATCTGGCGACTGATCGAAGAGAGAACCGCCGAGGGAAGATACCTATCGATGTAATTGAGGAGGTTGATGCTCAAAAGCAGGGTGAGGGCACCCCCCGGGGACGAAAGGTAGGCGACGAACCAACGCATGGGTTTTGCCCTTGGACCAAAAGGTCAGATATTTTCCCCACCCCGGCCAACTGGTTTCAGAGGGGCCCCTCAAAACAACCAATCGATCCGGTTAAGTATCTGGGGATGTTATTGGAAACCGAGCATTCACCCATCCCGCCGGGGTTTCCTACGGCATTTGTTTGTCAACATTGCCAAATCCGGTTGGGGGCACAGACCAATTGGTTCGGAAAACAGAAAGCAGAGCCGCACCAAGATTTTCGCTAAATGATGCTTTGTTTTGATTACCAAAGAGTCTTTATATTATCTTTTTCATTTTATGACCACTTGAAATGGGACCCCAAAGCCGTTTCCCAATCATCATGCTAACTCATTTACAAAAAACGAGTTACAACAAAATCATCCTTGGGTTTCGCTCGAAGAAACGGCCCTAACCGCGTTACCTCCTTTCGGAACCTAATGTGTTCCTTTGGTAAAAAAGGGGCTTTTCCCTACCATCCCACCAATTCTTACGGTATCGTAAGGTAGAACTTTAAGAAACCGAAAGGAAACGCCCCTGATGCTCTCTGAACAAGACCTCACTATTCCCAATTCTGCCAAGCAAGGCATGGACGCCATCCTCAAAGGGGTAAACCGATTCGAAACGGTGGTTTTTCCCGAAAACCGAGAATATCACGAAGCCTTGGTTACCCAGCCCCAACGGCCCCAGGCCCTTTTCATTACCTGTGCCGATTCAAGGATTCATCCCAATCTTTTGACCGGAACCCGTCCCGGTAGCCTCTTTTTGATCCGAAACGCGGGCAACATTATCCCCCCCTATGGGAGTGGCGGGGCCAGTGGCGAAGCTGCCACTATCGAATATGCCCTTTCCGTGCTCCAGGTGAAAAACATCATCCTTTGCGGACACTCCCATTGCGGGGCCATCCGGGCCATGCTTGAAGGCAAGCTAAGTGATGAAATTCCCTCGGTAAGGCAATGGTTTACCCACACCGAATCAGTCCAGAGGTTGTTTGGCACGAAAAAACCGACCGATATTACCGAGGACGATGTCATCTTGGCGGCGGAAGAAAATGTCATCCTGCAACTGGCCCATCTGCGCACGCATCCGGCGGTTGCCTTCGGTTTATCCCATGGGGAATTGAATATTTATGGTTGGGTGTATCACCTTGGCCAGGGCAAGGTCTATGGACTCAATCCCGCCAGCGGCGAGTTTACATCGTTGCAGGAGGAAGAAGCTATTCCCTTACCCGGGTTGAGAAGTCGTCGAAAAGGCCCTGTCCGTTAATGGAATTAATCGCCCCGGAAACGGGGACATCCCGAGTCAAGAATTGACCAAGGATTAGGATTGGTTTTCACCAATTTCTAAGGCCCGGTAGAAATTGGCATTTCAACATAAAGACCTTGCCGTAATCTATCGACAGGCCTCTCTCCCGTTTGGGGACGGTCGTTCCTCGTTCGTATTTCATTTAAGTCCGGGAGTCCCTCCATGCGCCGGTTTATTGCCTTGACCCTTTTGGTTGTTTCAGGCCTTGGCGCAAACGCCGAGGGGCCCACGCATTGGCTTTTTGTGGGAACTTACACCGGCCCGAAAAGCAAAGGCATTTACCGAGCCCCTTATGACGCCATCACCGGCAAGATAGGCGAACCGGTCTTGGCCGCCGAAGTTCGCAGCCCCTCGTTTTTGGCCATCGACGCGGTAAACAATCGTCTTTTTTCCGTGGGTGAGATTGCCGATTTCGGATCCCGAAGGAGTGGGTCCGTTAGCTCGCTTGGCCTCGACCGGGCCACGGGCAAATTAACCCCCCTCTCCACCGTCTCATCGGTGGGAAGTGGGCCTTGTCACCTGAATGTCGACAAGACGGGCAAATATGTGGTGGTCGCCAATTATGGCGGCGGTTCCACCACCGTCCTCCCCGTAAAAGAGGATGGCACGCTCGGTGAGGCTTCTGGGTTTGTTCAACACAAAGGGTCGGGTGCCAACAAATCCCGCCAAGAATCCCCCCATGCCCACTCCGCGAACATTTCAGCGGACAATCGGTTTGTCGTTGTCGCGGACCTTGGCTTGGACAAACTTCTTGTGTACAAATTGGATGCCCAAAAAGGCCAAATCACCCCCAATGACCCACCAGCTCACAATACCGCTCCCAGTTCCGGGCCGCGCCATTTTGCGTTTCATCCCAATGGCAAATATGGCTACCTGCTCAATGAAATGGACATGACTTTGGATGCCCTTGCTTTTGATGCCGAAAAAGGGACCTTCACGAAAATTGCCTCGGTCGGAACCAAACCCGATGGCCCCAAGGCCGGGGAATCGACCGCCGAGGTTTGTGTCCACCCCTCCGGCAAATTTGTTTATGCCTCAAATCGTGGCCATCACAGCATCACGGTTTTCGCCATTGATCCGGCCACCGGCAAACACGAACGGATTCAGGTTGCCCAAGGTGGCATTATGACCCCGCGCAATTTTGTGATCGACCCGGCCGGCAAATTTCTTCTGGTGGCCAATCAGGACTCCGACAGCGTGATCAGTTTCGCCATTGACCCTATCACGGGCAAATTGAGCCCAACGGACCAACGCATTTCCGTGGGTGGGCCGGTGTGCCTCAGGTTTGTGGAAGTCAAGTAGGATATTTTGTCCAAGGGCGGTTGGATTGCCCGCCGCCCTGTTGCAAAACCCCTTCCATTTGCGGCATTAGGCCGTGGGTTGGGGTTTGAGCATTCCCTTTTTGTTAGAATGACCTGATGAATATTGTCTACATGCTTTTGGCGGCGGGTGCGGGATCGTTTATCGCCCTTCAGGCTTCGGCCAACGGATCCTTTCGGAAAAATCTAGGCGACCCATGGTGGGCGGCGTTTTTCTCGATTTGTGGCACCATCACAACCGCTTTGATTTTGATGGCGATATTTCGCCCTTCACCCCCCACAACAGAGTCGATTCGGACCGCCCCCTGGTGGAACTGGATCGGCGGGCCCTTGGGTGCTATGATTGTGTTGGCGGGGGCGACCCTTGCACCAAGGCTTGGGGCTGCACCCTTCATTGCTTCGGTCGTTGGGGGGCAACTACTTTGTTCCCTGATTCTTGACCATTATGGCTTGATGGATCTTCCCCAACAAGGCATTACTTTGGGTCGCCTTGTCGGAGCGTTGATGGTGTTTATGGGAGTGTTGTTGATCAAATTCCATTAGGTTCGACAAATTACCCAATCACGGTCCCGACCAATAATCCAGCACAACGACTTTTTCTCGCCGTTCCCGGACGATGGCAACAAAGGCATCGTGTGCGGGGTGAACCAGGTAGCCGTCTCGGGCCGCCTCATCCGGGAAGGTCACCAAGAACGAATGGGTAAACCCCTCGGATTTTCCTTCGGGGCTGATGTTAGTTCCATGCTCGAAACCGACCACCCCGGAAATCTTTGAAGGCAGTCCTTGAAATGCCTCGACCACCTCGGCGATTTGTGCCGCAGTTGTCGATTCCTTAAACTTGTACAGGACGATGTGCCTGAGCACACGGGGGGCATCCAAAGATCTCATATAGCGAACTCCGACAAAGGGGAGAAAAAAAGCAAGGGCCAAAGCGGCCAAAAGAATCCTTTGCCGCCAAGAGTTTGGAAACATTGGATTGTTTGGATTATTCACCCAACCACCATGATCGTTTGAGCTTGGGCCCATAGGTAAGGCCGAACCGGGCCATCGCCAGTTCTCGGACCGACGCCACGGCACTTACGGGGTCATCGGTGATGATAAGGCGGTTAAGGTCGTATGGATCGATGGTGCGTCCCTTAACCATCCTCGATTCCAAAAATTGGATCATCGGTCGCCAATAATCCGTCCCCATGAGTATCACCGGGAAATCCTTAACCTTGCCTGTTTGAATGAGGGTTAAAATTTCGAAAAGCTCATCCATGGTGCCGTAACCACCGGGCATAACGATAAACGCATACGAGTATTTGACAAACATCACCTTGCGGACAAAAAAGTAGGAGAAGTTCACCCACAAGTCCAAATAGGGATTGGGGGCCTGTTCTTTGGGCAAAACAATGTTGCAGCCGATGGATTTACCACCCGATTCTTTGGCTCCCCGATTGGCGGCTTCCATAATTCCCGGCCCACCACCGGTCATGGTGGCAAATCCGGCACCGGCCAATTCTTTTCCTACATTTCTGGCAAGGTCATAATACCGGTGGCTCTCGGGATATCGGGCCGAGCCAAAAACGGTTACACAAGGGCCGATGAAGTGGAACTTGCGAAACCCGTTTAGAAACTCCCAACCAATCCGGAAAATCTCAAGAAACTCGTTGAATCGCCGTTGGGGACCGATGAGGAATCGGTTGGATTCATTGTCCCAATCGGGGATAGACTTTCCCCATTGGGGCAAATAAGCCCCCAGAAAGGATGTGGCGGGTTCGGTGGAGGTTTCTTTTTCCATGGTTCCTTCCGGGTTGTTGGGACTTCCCCATTGTTGTTACGCAGGTCAAGGGTTTCCAGCCCGTAATTTCCCCGGAAAATGCAGGGGGGTTAAAGTGTTGGACCAATGGACCATGGGGCAAATTCTTCGTCCCCCACCCCATTCAACTCGCTTTTGGTTTTCTTGCCCGAAGCCACAGCAAGGATCTCCTCGAAAATGATGCGTCCCACTTCTTCGACCGGTGTACCCGAGAGGATCACGCCCGCATCGATGTCCATGTCCGCTTCCATCCGCCGAAACATCGGCGTATTCGTGGCCACCTTGATCGACGGGGAGGGTTTGCATCCAAACACGGATCCGCGACCGGTGGTGAACACGCACACATTGCACCCGCCCGCCACCAACCCGGTCATGCTCACCGGATCATAGCCAGGCGTATCCATAACCACAAAACCTTTGGCCCGGATCGGTTCCGCATACCGGACCACATCCATCATCGCGGTGGATCCCCCCTTGGCCACGGCTCCCAAACTCTTTTCGTAGATCGTGGTCAGCCCGCCCTCTTTGTTACCCACCGAAGGGTTGTTATTGATCTGGGTTCCAAAGATCCCGGTGTACCACTCCCACCACTTAAGCCTTGCCACCAACTTTTCGCCGACAGCCTGGCTAATGGCCCGCCTTGTCAGCAAATGTTCCGCCCCGTAAATCTCGGGCGTCTCGGCTAGAACCGATGTGCCGCCATGGGAGATTAGGATGTCCGAAGCAATACCCAAAGCGGGATTTGCCGTCACCCCACTGTTGCCATCCGACCCGCCACAATTGGTTCCCAAGATCAAATGTTCCGCGGCAAGGGGCACCCGTTTTGCCTCATTGACCCGGGGAAAGAGTTTGACCACGGCATCAAATCCGGCATCGACCGTTTTGGCAATCCCCCCCAGATCCTGGATATTCAGCACCAAAGGAGGAACTTTGCCGGGCCTACCCAATTGAATCAGCCCTTCGCCTTCGATCAGATGAGAAGCCTGACCCGTTTCACAGCCCAAACCCAGAATGATATAGGCACCAATATTGGCGTGTCCGGCGGTACCCGCCAAAGTTCGGTCGAGTTGCTTGTGATCCTCTCCCCCATATTGCATGGCACAGCCTGCCTTGTGGGTTATGGGAACAACACCATCGATTGCGGGGAAATCCTTGAGAATCCCCTTCTCTCGAATGCGCTCGGCGATATACCGATTGGTGGTTGCGGAGCAATTGACGGTTGAAATGATACCGATATAGTTCCGGGTGCCAAAACGGCCACCACCCCGGTCAAATCCCATGAAATGGGCGGGCTGAGAAGGGCGAGGTAACGGCGGCGGAACCGCGGTTGCATACGCATAGTCCCGGGTAAACTCACCGGCCTCTAAGTTTTGCACATGGACATGTTCCCCGGGCTCGATCGCTTGATTGGCAAAACCGATTATTTGGCCAAACTTTCTGACCGGGTCACCTTTGGCGATTGGGGCCAATGCAAACTTGTGACCCAACTTCACCGCACCCGGAAGCGTTACCGTCGTACCACCAACCGTCACCTGTTGCCCTTGGGCAAGGTTGGCGGTGGCAATGGCAATTTGGTCTTCAGGACGAAGGCGTAGGGCGACAACTGGGGAAGCAACGGTCATGGTTCATCCAATCCAATTCGTAAAGGACAGTTGACCTAATTTTATGAAATGCCGGGCAAACAAGCCCACGGTTTGTGAAAGTAACAAATAGGTGAGCCAATGCCAAGCTGTTCTGGGAAACAGGCACCAATTGGCCCAAACGAACCGCAATCCTAGGGTCCTTTTTCGAAAGGAAAATCGCCGCCTTGCCGAGCTTTAAACCTTGATCTGCTCCCAACGGCCAAATCGAAAGCGCAACAAAAAAAAGACGCCTCGGAGGAGGATGTCGACAAACATGGCCAGCCACGCTCCCATTAACCCGGGTTCGAGGGTCCAAGTTCCCAGCGAAAAAGTATGCGTGGTCAGCCACCAAGCGAGGGGAATGCGCACCACAAAAAACCCGGTCCAAGTAAAGGCCACGGGTACAAGCGTATCCCCGGCACCCCTAAGGGCTTGGGTTAAGATGATGCAGCAGGCCAAGGGGGGCATGGCAAACGCCACAAGGCGAAGCACCGGCACGCCGGCCTCGATGATGGGCTGTTGACTGGGCAACGGGCAAAACAGACCAAACATCGGTTCGGCCAAAACATAAAAGACAACTCCCATTCCTGACATGACTATTGTGCCTAGTCCCAAAGCTGTCCAGCCACAACGCCTTGCCTCATTCGGTTGGCCAGCCCCAAGGTTTTGCCCTACCAAAGTCATCCCGGCGGTGCCAAACGCAAAACCCGATAGGTAGCCCAAGGCCTCCCATCCCAAGGCGATACCGTGGGCACCCCTGGCCGCTTCGGGAAGGCGATTGACTAGGGACAAAAAAACAAGCTGACCAAGGGCAATCGAAAGCGTATCGGCCGCCGCCGGAACACTTATCCGCAAGATTCGCCACCAAAACCCCCAATCGGGGGCCGCGAATTGGGACTGAAACCTTAGTCCAGCCCGACCATGAAGCAGAATGGCAATCAATAAAAGGGCCGCAAACAGGTGTCCCACTGATGTACCAAGCGAAATGCCCGCGAAACCCATTTCGGGAAAAGGGCCCCAGCCGTGAAAAAAACTCCATGCAAGGGGTAAATTGACGAGCGTGAGCCCACCCAACACCAAAAACCCGGTCCGCGTATCCCCTGCCCCGACCAGACAAGCGATCAAGGCACTTTCCAAAAGTTGAAACGGCAGCAGCACCACCACTGGCTGCAAATAGGCATTGGCAAAATCCGCAGACGGGCCATCGAGCTGTAGGAGATGGATCAGTTGGCCCAACCCCATAAAACCAAAGACCGCGCCAATGATACCAAAAATCACAGCCAGCCAAGCGGATTGGTGAAGGACCCGGTTGGCGCTTAGTTTGTCGTGGCCACCAACAAACCGGGCGACCAGAGCGGTGCTTCCAACACTAACAAGGGCCCCGTAACAATTGACGAACCAAGCAAGATAAAACCCCGTGGTTTGAGCGGCTTGAGTGGC
>SIAL01000129.1 GCA_009691815.1 Gemmataceae bacterium
GCGGTTGGACCGCATGTATCGTTGGCTTGATAGTCGTAAGCCATTTGAGGCTCTTCCTATCGTAAAGGTACAAAATTGGTTGCCCGGCCGCTCGGCATTTCCCCTTGCCCATGAACCGGGCTTGGCCGCCTCCGGTTCGGCCCCCGAGACCCCCGCCCTTTGGCCCCTTTGGGAGATACCCACTGGCAGAGGGGCTGTGCTTGCCATGGCATTTCCGCTTGATGGTGCTCCCCTTGCCCTTTGGCGTGGTGAGGAGGCGTTTTTTCGGCGGCTATTGGCGTGGTCTGGTGCCATGCGTTCGGGAGGGACCACCGAAGACCTTGGGGCGGGATTTGCTCAAGCCGTTGGTTTCGAACAGGAATTGGCGCGCATTCTGGGCACCTTTCCGGGTGTGGTCCTATTCTCCTTTGGTTGGGTTCTTTTGGCAATCTTGGGTTACTTAATTCTGATCGGACCTGTGGAATGGTGGATCATTGATCGAATTTGTAAGAGACCAGGACTTACTTGGATCGCATTGCCCTTAACTGTGTTAATAAGTTGCGCCTTGATCCCTTTGGTTGTGTCCAAGACCAAGGGATCGGGAATGCGCATTAATCAGATACACATTGTGGCATATGACCTTGCCGACCCAAAACCGGTTGCTTCGGGCACCTCTTGGATTTCGCTTTTTTCCCCTAGTCCCCTTGCGGTGAATGCCAAAGGCAGGGTTCATGGGGAATGGTCGGGAACAAAGGAAGAAGTTGCGGTACGGGTCGTTCCATGGAATGGCCCGCGAGGTGGGGCCACCCTTTTACCCGCTCAACAAGACCTCGTTGACCTAAACAAGGGAGAGGTTCAAGGATTGGATTTGGGTGTTAATACGGATCAGGCATTCCGGGCCGATTGGACCGCAAATATCGAGCCGAGGAAGGCTCCCTTGGGTTCGGAACTATTCCATCCTTTAAGCAATCCGTCCCAGTTGGTTGGTTCGGTGACCAATCGTTTACGAGTCGCGATTGAATCGCCTATTTTTATCTACCGAGGCCGTTTTCACCCCTTGGAACGGTCTATCCTGCCCGGAGAAACCGTCAACCTAGACGAACTGCGGTTGGGTGGTGGCGGCAAGGGCCAGGAAATTTTGCTTCAGGTGTCGTTGCTGTCGGCCAAACGCCCGGGCTTAACTTCTAGCCTGCTCCCCGCCAACGGGCCTGATAGTCTTCGCCACCAACCGATCAAGCAGTTGTTTTTAAGCGAATCCCGGTTTCCCGGATTATCTGGAACTTGGAATCTGCGGTGGAGGATTTTTGCCCCCTTTGAGGATTCGTTTACTTCCAATCAAGGGACCCAATCTGTTGGCGCCTCGTTGCCTCGGGATGAAGTAATCCTTTTAGGGAGAACGGATCTAGTCGCTTCGGGTGTCGCCGAAACCGGTCCATTAACGCTAGAACTCGCCACCAAAAATCACGCCACCGTCCTTCACGAAACCTACCTCCGAGCGATTCTTCCAGTCGGTGGTGCCTTTTCCTCCCCCGTAAAAACGGTGAAGCCATGATCGAATGCCGCGAACTCACCAAGATGTATGGGGACCTGTATGCCCTCAACCGACTCAATCTCCAACTTGAGCCGGGAGATGTTTATGGTTTCATCGGGCCCAATGGCGCGGGCAAAACCACCACGATGAGAATCTTGGCCACCCTGCTCAACCCCACCTTTGGCGAAGCATCGGTTTGCGGGTATTCGATCTACAACAAGCCGCGCGAAATTCGCCGGGCTATTGGCTATATGCCGGATTTCTTTGGCGTTTATGACGATATGAAGGTGACGGAATACCTCGAGTTTTTCGCGGCGGCCTACCGCATTCGTGGCCCAGGTCGGGCCAAAAAGGTCGATGAGGTTCTTGAACTGGTCGACCTTGGTTACAAACGGGAAGCCCTTGTAACCAGCCTTAGTCGGGGCATGACTCAACGGCTGGGTTTGGCAAGGGTGCTGTTGCACGAACCCGAAGTTCTTCTGTTGGACGAACCGGCATCAGGCCTCGATCCCCGTGCCCGGATTGAAATGCGCAAATTGCTTAAACGATTGCGCTCGATGAAAAAGACCATCATGGTCTCAAGCCACATCTTGCCTGAACTTGCCGACATTTGCAACAAAATCGGAATCATCGAACGGGGCAAGCTCGAATTCAATGGCGATGTGGCAACCGCCATTCGGCAGGTCCGACAGAGCTCGATCTATCTGATTTCTGTGGGAGATGGCAAAGCTATCGAAGCCCAAACTTTTTTGAAAGGCAAGCCGGGTGTTTCCGGTGTGGAAGATTCCCCAGATCCGGATGTATTCCGAGTGACTTTGTCTCAGGGCATTGAGGACGGGTCATTCCTAGCGGAGGACCTTATCAAAGCGGGGTTTCGCTTGCGCCGCTTTGGTGAAGAGGAGATCGACCTTGAGGATGTATTCATGCGAATCACTCAGGGAATCACCAACTAATTAAGGGTCGCTAACCCGGGTCGTATCTTTGGAAAATGGGCTTCGTACATGAGAATTCTTGTCACCGGAATCGCGGGATACATCGGATCCCATACCGCCCGAATCCTAATGGACCGGGGTCACGAGGTGTATGGTTTCGATAATCTTTCTAGGGGGCATGCCAAGGTGGTCCAAATTCTTGGCCTTGGGGACCGCTTTTTTCAGGGTGACCTGAACGAACCCGCTCGACTCGATCACGCCTTTACAGTCGCCCGTCCCGAGGCGGTGCTCCATTTTGCCGCTTATGCACTGGTTGGGGAATCCATCAATCGACCCGACCTCTATTGGAAGAATAACTTTTGCGGCAGTCTTGGCTTACTCGAAGCCATGCGCCTTGCCGGGGTGAAACGGTTGGTTTTTTCGAGTACCTGTGCAACCTATGGTATTCCCGACCGCCTTCCTATGGACGAGACTCTCCCCCAAACCCCCATCAACCCGTATGGTCAAACCAAACTTGCCATCGAAAAGGCAATCACCGATTATGCACAAGCGTTTGGAATTCAGGCGGCCAGCCTTCGCTATTTCAACGCGGCCGGAGCGTCGGCCACCGGGGACCTGGGGGAGGACCATTTTCCCGAATCACACTTGATCCCGCTTGCCCTTCGCGCAGCCCAAGGTGTGGCCAATCCCCTTTGTGTGTTTGGAACCGATTATCCCACCCCGGACGGAACCTGCATTCGCGATTACATCCATGTCGATGATCTGGCCGAGGCCCACCTAGCCGCTCTTTTGCACCTAGACCGGCAACCGGTTAATAGCCACGATGCGTTTAACCTTGGCACGGGGCGGGGGCACAGCGTCCACGACATCATTACCTGTTGTGAAAAGATTTCCGGCAGTTCGGTTCCCCATACCTTTGGGCCAAGGCGACCGGGAGATTCCCCTTTGCTCGTTGCCGACCCTAGCAAGGCGAACAAGGTTCTCCATTGGTCCGCAAAACACGATTTGAATTCCATTGTTCAATCCGCTTGGAATTGGCACAAAAACCATCCCAATGGTTACGAGGCGGCCAAGCCATGAAACTTTTGGCAGGAATCGTCCTTGGGATGCTGGGATTGGCGCTGTCCCAACTTGGTGCCTGGGCGAAACCTGTTCCCCAAAACGACCCAAATCAATCGATCCAAACTTCGTTTCCGTGGCAGAAACCGCTACTTAATGGCCCCACTTATAGCATGCGCGAGTTGGCATGGAAGGCGGACCTGATATTAAAAGTGGAACCTGGGCCATTGAATTCCTGGAAGGTTCAGGAGGTCGTTCTTGGCGACCTAGTTACCCTTGTGCCCCCTTCCCCTATGCCTGACACTTACCCAAAGCTTGCCAGAGATTGGATCGGATTTTGGCGATCCACCCCCAAAGGGTTTGAACTGCTCCCCACCGGGATCCGGGCACGAAACGCCGAGGGGCAAGTCTGGATTCCGGGTCAGGCCCAGGCAAAGCTTGATTATAGCCAATTGGTTGATGAGATCAAAACAGACCTGAAATCCATAAGGGTTCTGAAGGCCGATTGGTTGATTCACGACCGGAGTGTACGAAACCGCAAACTTTGGCAATGGGCCTTGGACCGGGCAAATCAATTCGGGGGCGGAATCACTCTAGCCAGCTCCATGGGTTGGGGTTCTTTAGAACAGGACCTGCTCATGGAAGTCATGCTTGGCCCGGAGGATGCCACGGCATGGGAAGCCCTTAACCTATACGCCCGCACAAATTCAGACGAGTTGCCTCCCTTAAATGGTTTATTTGATTCCCAAAGTAGGCGGGAATTGCTCCTCTTCAAAGCCAATAAGGCCGCGCTTTCTGGGGAAAGGGTTCGGGCCATTCGGGTTTTGGGAAGCAAATTTACTTGGCAAACCGGGGCAACCGATGGGCAATCGGCCAAACTCAACGCCCTTTTGACCACCACCATCAATAGCCCAATCCCGGAGCTTTCCAAAACAACCATTGGGGCCTTATCGATGCTGGCATCATTAGGAAAACTGGATCCCGCCCTAATTGAGTTGGCATGGAACCGTTACTTGGAAATGGCACCCGGGTTGGACCGGGCCCATTGGGCGGCCCAACTTGCTCGAGTGGTCGGCCCCGCCGTTTGGAAACAGCGCACAGGTAACGGGGCTAATATGGTTGTTTGGTTTGAGAAACTTGCTTGGTCCGAAAATCAAATTTCCTGGACCCTTTCCCGACTTGAAGGAAAGGGCAATTCCGCCGCATTGCACCTCTTAAGAGAAAAACTTGATGAAAAAGGCAAGGTGATCGAAACCCAATCCTTGCCCCTAGTAGGCAAGGAAACCAATCTTTGGGACCCGGAAAAACCACTGTTAGGAGAGTGGTTGGTATCGACTTGGCCTTCGGGCTTATGGAGGGTTCGGGCCGAATCTAAAACCAGCCCGGAATGGAAATCGGAACCGCGGTTACTTCAAGTAACCAAGCCCCTAAGGCTACCCGGGATTACCTCCCCCGCCGGATTAGGCACCACCAAAGTGGTGATCGACCCGCCCATCCCAAAGAGCCCGTAAGACGGAATTTCCGCAGGCCTTGGAATCTTTGAAAACCACTTTTTATTGTCCCCGATTGGAATTTCGTAAACGAAAAAAAGGGCAAGGTCTTTTGGACCTCACCCCCTATTTATTGCCTTGTTTCCTGGGCAAATTAGATGAACTTGGTGGTTCCGGGGATCGGTACCTTCCACTCGGGAACTTTCATGTCGGCGGTGAGGTTGGCCACATCCATAAGTTGCTCCTTGGAATTGATCGCCTGATCCCAAGTGACTCGGGCCCCGGTATGGGCCGACATACGGACCATAATGGCGGTGAGTGTCGATTCCGCGACATTTTGGAGTTCATTGATCGGTTTTCCTGCTCGGATCGACTCGATCAAGTCTGTGTGTTCCTGGACATAAGGGTCGGTGGAGGCCCTAGCCTGTTGCCTATTCAAGATCTGTTTACCGTTGATGGTAAAGTTATTGACCTGGCACTTGCCTTTGCTTCCTTGCATATGCTCGGAAACGGAACTCCAACAGTTGGAGATCTGACGGGCCTGGCTGATACAGTGACGGTTGCCGCTGTATTCAATGTCCGCGGAGTAGAAGTCATAGACATTGCCAAAGGCCGGGTTGTTGCGGCTACGAAAGCCCATGGCAACCACGGCGGCGGGATGCTCCCTGAAGCACCAGTTCAACACATCCAGATTGTGAACATGTTGTTCCACAACATTGTCCCCGCAAATCCAAGTGTAGTTGTACCAGTTCCACATTTGGTACTCGAGGTCGGTCATCCCTTCTTTACGGGGACGAGACCAAAGGAGCCCCTGATTCCAATACACCTGGCCGGTAATGAGATCGCCGATCTCACCATCGTGAATCCGCTTGATGGTTTCAAGATAGCCGGTCTGGTGGCGGCGCTGGGTGCCGGCGGCAACCCCTAGGTTTTTGGCCTTGGCCTTTTGGAAAGATTCCATGACGGAACGAATCCCGGGGCCGTCCACGCCAACCGGTTTTTCGGTGAAAATATTGACGCCTTTTTCCACGGCCGCCTTGATGTGGACGGGACGAAAAGCGGGCGGGGTGGCCAGGATGACATAGTTTATGCCTGAATCGAGGACCTTTTGAAAGGCGTCAATACCGGAGAAAACGCGGTCACCAAGCTCGATTTTGTTGTTCATTTCGCCGAGTTTGGCGGCATCGTCCTTGGCCTTGTTGGCTAGGCGTTGGCCCGCGCCCTTGGCCTGAAATTCAAGGGCATCGCCCACCGCGTGAATGGTGACATTTCTGGCGGAACTGAGAACATTTTCCACGGCGCCTGAACCGCGGCCTCCGCAGCCGATTAGGCCAACCTTGATCGTATCGGAGCCTTGGGCAAACGCGCCCACAGGAGCGGATAGCGCCGTGGTAAACGCCATCGCCGCACCCGCTTTGAGCACATCGCGACGGGTGGAATTCTTGGAACTCATGTCGAAAACCTCCGGAAGAGAACCGGTAACCTCATCAGACACCATGCCTGAACTCGGCAACCGATCAGATATGTCCAGTGGGAACGCCCCACGGGATGTTCCAGCTATTTCTCCAAGGTTCCTCCCTTGAGGGTTTGGGCCATGGAAGGCTGGTCCAGATCACTGGAGAAAAAGGTGGATCGGTCGCGGATGATGGCCTGCGGGGGCAGGACAGGCGAGGCATTTGCCACATCCGAGTTTTTCTTGAAGGCGGTGCCGATGGCGAGGATTTCAATCATCCCCCCCAACATTTCATGCATAAAGAGCTTGAGGTCAAGGACCCCTGCGGCCCCGATTTCATTGGCTTCGTTACGGATTCTGTTTATGCAATTTTCACGGGCTTGATAAATGAGTTTGGTCATCGAATCCACTTCGCCGCGCGAAAAGGAGCTGAAAAAAGTCTTAATGCCACCCCCAATGCCAAGGGCGAAGACACTTGAGGCCATGAGCAGGCGCAAAGGTTGATAGCCCAAGTCGGTGAGATTCCAAAGCTCCTCGCCGGTGAGTTCCGAGGTATAGGGTCTTTCTGGATTGCCCAGATGGGGATTGTGGCTTGCGGTGCCCACCAGGACCATTTCTTTTACGCCAGCGCCAAAAGGCAGGATGGAGGTCTTGATGTCAACGATACAATTTGCTCCGGCCTTTTTGGCCTCATCCTCGAGTCGCTCTAGGGCCTTGTGTCTTGTATTGTTGATCATCCCGGAGATCGAATCGACCTCACCGCCCGACATGGTTTTAATTGCTGCCCAGATCCCGCCACCGATACCAAGGGCGTAGGCGATGTTTCCCATCACAAAATGCACCGGTTGATAGCCCGCATCAATCTGACAGTAGAGGTCTTGGCCGCTACAAGCAGAGCTGAAAAAACCGCCGTTTGAGTTGGATCCGCTGCGTTTTATGGCGGAACCAACGGCCAAAAACTCGATCAAGGAGTTAATCCGTTTGATCTCGGTGACCACCCCGGTCAAGCCATCGGCGCCCTGTTCTTTGGCCTCGACCTCCATCCGCGATAGGGCGGAATGGCGCCCTTCCGTGATGAGTTGGGTGATGTCGGTCAGCTCGCCCCCGGCCATCGTTTTCAGGCCGGTGGTTAGTCCTCGAATCAATCCTTGAGAGTAAACACTATTGCCAACCACCACCCCGCCAGGCGCGATGTCCTTTTTGGCAAGGCACCATATTTCGTTTCCCGAGAGGCCGGTGATCAACATGCTTTGAGGGCTCCTCAACTGTTATTAACACCAACGGCTAGATTTAGTTGCCGCTTTGTCTGGTAACTTTGGACTTAATGTCCACAAGTTCCGGGATCTCGGTAACCGGACGGACCACTCGAAGGCCGACAAATTCGGCGGAGGTAAGCCACCAAATGCTTTGGGGGCGTTGCGGATCCAATTTGAGCCAAGTCTTGTCCGAACCGCGGCGACTTGCGCTTCGTAGGGATGGGGCTTTGTCCGCCCATGAACCACCTCGGGCAATGTGACTAAACCGGCGTTCCGAGGGAATTACCAGCGGATTGAGCAACAACTTGCCAAGGGCGGCCTGTTTGGAATAGGTGTCCGCCACATAGTGATCGACACACCATTCCATTACATTGCCGTGCATATCGAACAGACCCAAGGGGTTGGGCTTTTTCTTGCCGACGGGCTTGGCCAACTCTTCACTGTTTCCCTCGAACCAAGCATAGTCGCCGATCTTGGAGGGATCATCCCCATAGCTATAGGCGGTGTTGGTGCCGGCTCGGCAAGCATATTCCCATTCGGCCTCGGTGGGCAACCGATAGTTAACCCCGGTCTTTCGGGAAAGCCACCGGCAATACTCCATCGAGGAATGTTGGCTAATACAAATCACCGGGTTGCCTTCGCGGCCATGGCCAAAGGTCTCGTCGGCATAGGGGGGCGTGGGGCGGGTGATGGCATCGGCTTTGCTATCGGGTTTTTCAAAAGGAGCGGGCGGGGGTTGGTCGGTGGACTTCCAATACTGGTCGTATTCGTCCCAAGTAACTTCGAACTTGCCGATCCAAAAGGCACCCACTTGAACTTCGTGAACGGGGCCTTCGTCTTTGTTTCGTCCTTTTTCCGCCTCGGGAGAGCCCATGTTAAATTTGCCCCCGGGCACGGCAACCATGTTGAACTTGACCGTCGATCCGGGGATCAGTTGGTCATAAGATTTTAGCTCGGGTTCCGGCAAGGCCGCTTGTAAATGGGGCTTGGACATTGGCACCACGGCCACCAAAACCGCCGCCAAGGC
>SIAL01000130.1 GCA_009691815.1 Gemmataceae bacterium
GAGGTCGGCAGGTTACTCGTTGGAGTCCGTGGTAAACCGGGAACCCCACCGATAGGAGCAACAGGTCCACCCGGAATAAAAGACGGTGGTCCGTTGAAAGTTGGAACCGACGGCGGCGGCAAAGGGATTGCCCCCTCTTGAGCATTCGTATTTTGGAAACTCAGCCAAAGGGCCAGCAGAGTTACTAAACAGCGTTCAGAAAATTTCCGACTTTTCCTCATGGCCCGGCCATAAACAACCGATGGGGCCAAGCGCAAGACGAATGCGGCTTATTTTGGGCTCAAAGCGTCTTGCCAAAGGCTGGGCAATCCTGGCAAAATATTTCCGGGGACGGCCATCCGCTTAGAAACAAGGACATCGATAAGGGCTCGCGGATATTCCGGCCATTTCCCTTCGGCGCGCCGCAAAAACTGGCGCTCCTCTTTCACCAGCCTTGGCGACAAGTTTTTTTCGACCAGCTGCCTCCAAGGTTGGGGTAAGGTTTGCGAACTGGTTGGGCCCAAAAACCCAGTTGAAATCTTCTCCAGTACCGCCCATTTGGCTACCGCCAGCGCAAAATCCTGCCCTTGTGAGGTGGGTGGCGTCCAACCCTTTTTCTCCATGATTCCAATTACCGTGGCGGAGGTATATTTCTCCCGCAATTCATTGGGAAGGTCCTCAAACTCTTTCACAAGAGGAAGCGATGGGGGGAGTAAAAAATGATCCCTAATCAGCTGGTAAATGGTGCGAGGATAATCCGGCCAATGCCCGGTCGCCAAACGGAGTTGGTTTTTTTCAAACGGTGATAAACGGGGCAAAAGCTTGGTATTGATCCATTGCTGGACCTCTGTTGGCATTTCCTCCCATTTGGCAGGGCGGGAATTGAGGGCGGCGGCTCCCTTGGGGACACCCGTCGATTTAGCCAAGGGTCCCGGAGCCGGCCTCAAGGCCATTTCCCAATGTTTGCTTTTTCGTTCGATTTCTTCGGCCCGAATTCGACTAATCAAAAGGGCCCTGCCATCTGGGTCGTTTTCATATTCCTTAATTTTGTCCTGATCGGCTTTAGGTAATCCAAGAAGCCATTGCCCTTCTCGCAATTTTCGAACCTGTGCCAGCCTTGCTTTGGGATCCTCCAGGGACAGGATGGACTGCTTTTCCGTTTGATCAAGTTGGCCAAGCCAAAGAGAAAAACCCTCCGCGGCGTGCCAAAGTTTATTTCTTTCCTCGGGATCAAGATGGAGCAGGTCCGCGTGGAGTGCTTGAATTTTCGTGGCTACCAGCGGATCTAGATTCAAAAACAAATTCAAATTTTTATCGAACAGCGCTTTCTTGTCGCCGATATCTTCCGTTGTTCCCTTTGTTTGGGATTCCACCCCCATTTGGGAACACGAAAGAACGAAACCCAATATTAAAACCAAGCCAAAACGGGGTAATAGCCCAATCCGATAGAAGCTGTTTGGATTCATTGGGACACAATACTTTCCGGTTGACCAAACAATTCCGGAACATCAATCGCCCTTAAAAAATCCAGATCTCCTGAATCGTGAAGGATCTGAAAATTATCCACCACGCCCCTGATCTTTCCCAATTCCTTGGCCCGATTATCCTCGAAAGAGCGCCAACCCGGCAAAACCAAACCCGCTCCCAAAGCACCCAATAAAACCGCAATCAACCAACCCCTTACCCGTTTAGGCCAGAGCGAGGTTGCCTCATAAATAGGGTCAAAACGGGTTAAAGGTACCTCGGTTCGTTTGGAAAGATCGGCCCGTTCCTCCAAAGAATGGTCACCCTCCACCACAACGGGTTGTGAACTGGATTGTTCGAGAACAAGGCCAGCGGTTTCGCCGATTTTTGCCCTAGGCGAGCCGGTCAACGGGAGAAAATCCAAGAGGTCTTCCACCCGCTGAATTTCCTGGGCAACCCTCCGAATATCCGAAGACTCCTGAAGGGCTTTTTTGGCATTTTGCTTTTCTTGACCAGAGGTTTCACCATCCAAAAACGCCGTCAACCACTCTGGCGCCGATTCGGTTGGTTGGTCCCCGGACGGCGCTTCCGATCGTTTGTCCTCCTCAGGAAAAGCAGGAGTATCAGTCATCGAAATACTCCTCGTTTCCTTCAATTGGCCGGGGCTGAATCATGTCCAAAACCCCCGCCAAGAGGGTTTTAAGGCGAACCTTGGCACGATTGATGAGACTTTTGACCGCTTGTGGGGAAAGATCAAGGACTTTACCGATCTCCTCATAAGACATCTCTTCAAACTTGCTAAGGACAATGGCGGCCCGTTGGTTTTCGTTTAGGGCATTTAGCGCGGCCCGAACCGTTGCCACAACTTCCGCCCTTTCCATACCTCGATCCACTGGCTCGGGAGGGCTGGCCCTTGGGGTGGAATGGGTCATGGGAAGGGAGCCCGATTCCGTCGTTGGCAGAGGCATGCGGGCCGAGCCGAACTCGTCTCGCAAACGGTTAAGGGCCAAGTTGTTGGCAATGGTAAACAGCCACGATCCAAAACGACACCGCGCTCGATACCGAACCCGTGATCTGTGCATCCGAAGAAATGTTTCCTGGGTCAAATCTTCGGCACTTTGTTCATTGCCGAGCATATGCCTCAAAAAGGTATGAACCCGGGCATGGTACTTAGCGACAATTTCCCGGAAGGCGTCGTCATCGCCTTGGCGAACCCGAATCATCAACGCAACATCCGGGTCCCTAATGGCGAGGATGGAGCTGGTGTTCCCGGTTTCCGCCAAAATAAGCCCCCCGTATTAAACCGCCCCTGGAATGGCCCGCGCCGCCTCTCTGCGAAGTTGCCCGCAGGCGGCATCAATATCCGCCCCTTTGCGCTTCCGAACCGTCGCGGAAACACCCCTTTGCCGAAGCGTTTCCCGAAACAAAACAATGGAATCTTCTTCGGGCCTTTGCCAGGGTAGGCCCTTTACCTGATTGAAAGGAATCAAATTGACATGACTTTGGCGCCCGGAAAGAACTCGGGCCAGTTCCACGGCATGGTGGGCCTGATCATTGATTCCAGCAATGAGAATGTACTCGTAGGTCACCTGCCGACCCGAGATCTCTTGATATTGCTGGGCGGCATCCAGAACATCTTTCATCCCCACCTGTTCGTTAATCGGAACAATTTGATTCCGAATCAGGTCGGTGGGCGCATGCAGAGAAACCGCCAAGTGATAGGGTTTTTTGTAGGAGGCCAACTCGATGATTTTTTTGGGTAGTCCGACGGTTGAAATGGTGATATTTCGAGCGGAAATCCCCAGTCCCGAGGCGGAATTGGCCCAATCCAAAGCGGGCAAAAGTCGTTCCAAATTGGCAAGCGGTTCCCCCATTCCCATCACGACAATGTGAGAAATCCGCTCTCCCGGTTGAAGGAGTGCCCGAATTTGCAACAACTCCTCTTGGATTTCATGGGTCTGTAGATTCCGTTGAACACCTTCCAATCCGCTGGCACAAAAAACGCAACCCATTCCACAACCTACTTGGGTGGAAAGGCAAACCGTTGCCCTGCCCTCTTCCCTCATAAGGACGGTTTCGATCTGCTTTTTATCTGGAAACTCCAAAAGGAGCTTTTCCGTTGCATCCGTGGCTTTGGAATGAAGCAGGATTTTCGAGGAAAAGGGGACAAAGTTGTCCACTAATTTTCCCCTTAATCCTGCTGGGATGTCGGTCATAAGGCGAAAATCGGTTACCCCTTGAATAAACCACCTATGAATTTGCTTTACCCGAAGGCTTGATCGTTCGCCCAGAGCTTGAAAAAAGCTATCCTGCTCTATCTCGGTTAGGGCGAAAAACCCAACTAAAGAGGGTGGTCCCATGCCCACAACGGGCAGCAAAGGCATTTTGGAAAGATTGTTTTCGGTCATGACTCTGTTATCTTCGCTCTTACCCCGGTGATTGCCAATGTCACCCGGTCCCCGGTTTCTATAATTTCCTATTGGAAGGCTCGATTCTAGGACCCGATACCCACCCGCGATGATCAGGATTTATTAATGAGCAGCCCCGAATACTACCCCGGCTTGGCCGATGTGCCCGCCGCCGAGTCCGCTATTAGTTTCATAGATGGTAAGCGCGCTAGGCTGGAATATCGGGGAATTGCCGTTGAAACGCTTGCCCATGAGAGTTTCTTCGAAGAAACTTCTTGGCTGCTGCTCAAAGGAGAGTTGCCCAGACAAAAAGAATTGGCGGATTTCGACGCGGCCCTTAAACAAGAGCGCTGTATCCATTTTCGGCTTTTGGATGTTTTGAAATCGCTTCCTGAAAACGGGCACCCCATGTCCGCCCTCCAAGCGGGTACAGCTGCCTTGGCTATGTTTCATCCCATGGCGGATGTCACAAATCCCGCCAATAACTGGGATGCCACCATCCAACTGATTGCCAAACTCCCGACCATCGTTGCCGCTTTTCACCGCATTCGCAATGGACACGAGGCTATCGTTCCTCGGCAAGATTTAGGTCATGCGGCCAACTTTTATTACATGCTCTTTGGCAAAGAGCCCTCCGCCGCTGTTACCCGGGTCTTGGACGCCTGTCTGATCCTTCATGCCGAACACACCATGAATGCCTCGACCTTTTCCAGCCGTGTAACAGGATCCACACTCGCGAATCCCTTCGCGGTGATTTCATCGGCCATTGGCACCCTTTCGGGCCCCCTCCATGGCGGTGCCAATGAAGAGGTCCTTGATATGCTGTTGGAAATCGGCTCCCCTGAAAAAGCCAAACCTTGGCTCGAGGATGCCGTTGCCACCAAGAAAAAAATCATGGGTTACGGGCACCGGGTCTACAAGGTGAAAGATCCCCGGGCCACGGTCCTGCAAGAGCTTGCGGAAAAGGTATTTGCCGAAACCAACCGCCCGGTTTCCTACACCATCGCCACCACCCTTGAGCTTGCCGCAAACGAAATCCTTGGGCCCAAGGGAATATACCCGAATGTCGATTTCTTTTCTGGGATTGTTTACCAAAACCTGGGAATCTCCAAGGACCTGTTTACCCCGATTTTTGCCATTGCTCGGGTAGTCGGTTGGCTTTCCCACTGGCTGGAACAGATTTCCCACAACCGTATTTATCGGCCCGAACAAATCTTTGTCGGCAAAAGTGATCAGCCTTACATTCCCTTGGAACAACGAACCTAAAAGAGTTTCCATTAGGGCAAGGCTAAAAATCAAGGAAGAACCTTTCAGATGTTAGAAGCGTCTTACATTCGTGAAAACCTCGAAGCGGTTCGGGAAAACTGCCACAACCGGGGTGTGATTGGCTCGGACCCGGACAAGGTTGTGGCGTTAGATGACCAACGCAAAAAAATGGTCCATGAAACCCAGCAAATTCAACAGCGGGCCAATGAGCTTTCCAAGCAAATCCCCAAGGAAAAGGATCCACAGGTCAAACAGGAGTTAATTGCCCAAGGAAAAACCCTGCGCGAACAGGTTCAGGTTTTGGAAAAACAATCAAGGGTAATCGAAGAAGACCTTTACAAAGTAATCGCCAATATCCCCAATATGACCCACCCGGATGCTCCCGTGGGCCGGGACAGTGTGGCCAATGTGATGGTCAGGCGCTGGGGAGAGCCGCGCAAGTTTGCGTTTAAGGCCAAAGATCATGTTGAACTTTGCGAGGCGCTGGATTTGGTCGACTTTGAGGCGGGCGCCCGTGTTACAGGCCAAAAATTCTACTTCCTAAAAAACGAAGCGGCCCTTTTGGAACTGGCCCTTGTCCAATTTTGCATGCTAAAACTTGCCAAGTCGGGATACACCCCGGTCATTACACCCGACCTTGCCCGGATGGAGGTCCTCGAAGGGATCGGTTTCATCCCAAGGGACCCCAACCCGGAAACACGGCAGGTTTACACGGTTGCGGACACCGACCTCTGTTTGGTGGCCACCGCCGAAATCACCCTTGGTGGGATGCACAAAGATCAAATCCTCGACGAGGCCAAACTCCCCTTAAAATATGTCGGTTTATCCCACTGTTTCCGTACCGAAGCAGGTGCCCCGGGCCGCGATACCCGAGGGCTTTACCGGGTTCACCAATTCACCAAAGTGGAAATCTTTGTCTTTAGCACCCCCGAACAAAGCGAAGCCATCCATCAAGAAATTCTGTCCCTCGAAGAGTCCATTTTTCAGGAATTAGGACTCCCCTACCATGTCCTAGACACCTGCACCGGAGATTTGGGCGGGCCCGCTTACAGGAAATATGATCTGGAAGCATGGATGCCCGGACGGGGTGAAGCCGGGGAATATGGTGAGGTCACAAGCACCTCCAACTGTACTGATTTCCAAGCCCGACGACTGAATATTCGGTATCGGTCCAAAGAAGCCAAAGGAACCCGAATGGTTCACACCCTTAACGGGACCGCCGTTGCCTGTACACGGGCCCTGTTGGCAATTCTGGAAAACTATCAAAACGAAGACGGATCCATTACCATTCCCGAGGTCCTCAGGCAATGGGTGGGCAAGGATCAAATCGTTCCCCGCAATTGATGGCTTAAAGTAGTGAGGGGGGGATCCATGGAAGCCCCTGTGTCCAAAGGGGAGGAATCCCTCCCACCCGATCTGAAGGTAAAAACCTTCCCAAAATCCCCAGGCGTTTACCTTATGAAGGACGCCGAGGGCCGGGTGATTTACATTGGCAAAGCCAAGGTCCTACGCCACCGGGCCGCCAGCTATTTCACCCAAGCTGCTCGGGAGGACCCCCGGACCCGGGATATGGTGCCGCTTATAGCGGACATCGATTTTTTGCTTGCCCCAACCGAGGTCGATGCCATCCTTATGGAGGCGCGGTTGATCAAGGATGTTCAACCCCGATTTAATGTCGACCTCAAGGATAGCAAGGTCTTTCCCTATCTTCAAATTCGGGTGCGAGAAGAGTTCCCCCGGGTGGAATTCACCCGCAGTCCCCGCCAAAAAGGGGTAAGGCTTTATGGGCCGTTCACCAGCCCGAAAAGTCTCCGCCAAGCCATGCAGGTCCTTCAAAGGGTGTTCAAATACCGCAACTGTTCTCTAGATATTTCATCAAAGGATCCCAAATGGAGGTGGTATCGCCCCTGCCTATTGCATAGCATCAGGCTTTGCACCGCACCTTGCAATCTGAGAATCACCAGGGAAGAATACCGCCGCCAGATTCGTGGCCTCAGGCTCGTTTTGGAAGGAAAAAGAAAGCGCCTGCTCCGGGAACTTACCGCGGAAATGACCCAAGCCAGCACCGAATTGCTTTTTGAGAAAGCCGCCCGGATTCGCGATGAAATTAAGGCGATTTCCTCCCTTGGGCTACGGGGTACGGTTGATAACAACCTCCAGCCAGAAGCGTTCACCATAGATCCGGTGAAGGGGCTGGTTGGGCTTCGGAAGGTATTGGGCCTCAAGACCAACCCAAGGTTTATTGAGTGCATTGACATCGCCCATCTTAGTGGACAAGAAACCGTTGCCAGCCTAGTTTGCTTCATTGATGGACTCCCCTTTAAACAGGGCTACCGAAGGTATCGAATCAAAACAGTCCAGGGCGTTGACGATTTTGCCTGCATCAGAGAGGTAGTTTCCAGGCGGTACGGCAAATTGGGGGATAGCGAAAACAGTCAGGGATCGCTCCCCATCCCTGACATCATTCTTATCGATGGGGGCAAAGGGCAACTCTCCTCGGCCAAGGTTGCCTTGGAAGCATTTGGCGTACAAGTTCCTTGCCTGATTTCCTTGGCAAAACGGGACGAGGAAATTTTCACCCTTGGTTCGAATGAGCCCTTGCGTTTGTCAAAAAGTTCCTTGGCGTTAAGGTTGCTCCAATACGCCCGGGACGAGGCCCACCGTTTTGCCCAACTTTACCACCACATCCTTCGAGGGAAGAAACTGCGGGATGATTTCCGTCAAAGCCCATAAACCAAATCCATGCGCATTCTTCTTACAAACGATGATGGAATCTATGCCCCCGGGCTTCGTGCCCTTCATGCGGAACTTTGCCAATTGGGTGAAGTGTTGGTTGTTGCCCCGGCAACCGAACAGAGTGCCGCAGGTCATTCCGTGACCATTTACTCCCCCCTTTTGGTGCAGGAGGTTCTCGATCCGTCCAAGAATTTCCAAGGCTGGGCTGTGGAAGGAAGGCCGGCGGATTGTGTTAAACTGGCACTGAGGCAAATCCTTCCTTGGAAACCGGATTTGGTGGTAAGTGGAATCAACTCCGGTTCCAACGCAGGGATCAATGTCCTCTATTCGGGTACGGTGGGGGCCGCCATCGAGGGTGCTTTTTTTCAAATGCCAAGCATTGCGTGCTCCTTGGAAATGCCTGCCACCGGTTTGCCAAATTTCGCCCTAGGCGCGGCATTGGCTTTGCAAGTGATCACCGACATTCTCGCAAAAAAACCAGATCCGGGAGATCTGTTTAATGTGAATGTTCCCGACCTTGGCCGGGGGCCCATTAAAGGAGTTCGGGTAGTCCCCCAAAATACGGCCAGTTATGTTGAATGGTTTGACAAAAGGGTAGATCCACGGGGCCGGGTTTATTACTGGATTGGGCCGGATTTTACCTGTCCCGACCCCCATCCCGATACCGATGTTACCGCCCTTGCCGAGCAATGGATCACCGTCACTCCCCTACAATTTAATTTGACACGGTTTCCCGCCCTGGAGACCATGAATGCTTGGAAATGGGAAAACACCACCGGCCAACTTACCAAGGAGTCTGTTTTATGACCGCCATTGAAGCGCTTACTTTTAGCCTACAC
>SIAL01000131.1 GCA_009691815.1 Gemmataceae bacterium
TCCATCGGTCAGGTGATGTGGGCGATTGAGAAGATCATTCATTACCGAATCGAGGGGAATGCCAAGGGCTTTGAAGATCGTGGCATGGAGGTCGTTTGGCCCACAGGGAAGATTGTGGGGAAAAGCTCCATGACGATCGGAGCTTCCATAGACCTGGCCGCCCCGGATGCCCCCGCCCGCCAAAACAACGGAGTAGGCATGGGGGTAATGGTCCCGTCCAGCGCTGCCATTGATTTTCGGTGTGCGTCCAAAGTCGCCCAGTGCCACCACCAGAGTTTCCTCCAGGCGACCGCGCTGGTCAAGGTCGTCAAGGAGTGCGGAAACGCTTTTATCAAAGGTGGGCAACATCGTGTCCTTGAGCCGGTTGAAATTGTTTCCATGGGTATCCCAATGGTCACCAGAGGCCCCGTTTAAGTCACCTGCGGCACAAATCACCGTGACAACCGGCATTCCCACCTCGGTAAGACGGCGGGCAAGCAGAAGGCTTTGGCCCGCGATGTGATTGCCATACACCTCTCGGAGGCGAACGGTTTCCTCCCCCAAATCAAATGCTTGGCGAATCCGAGGATTAAGGAGCATATCCATGGCCAGTTGCCGGAATTGGTCGGTTTTTAGGGGAGCGGGGTTATGCAAGGATTCCAACCGTTGCCTTAGGTTTTGGCGAACCTGGAGGAGAGCCGGGTTCATTCCTTCGCTAAGGTTAATTACCGGAGCCCCTAAGTCTCTAGAAATCCCACCGAACGGTTTGCCAAAGGGTGTGCGCAGAATAATCGGATCGGCGGTTCGGCCCAGCAAACCCGCATTGTCCCCTGCTTGAAGTGTGTTGTTATCGACCAAGGGATAGGGAAGTTGGACGGCATGGGGAAACCCCAATGGTATTGGCAGAAAGCGGCCAATCATGGCGCCCAAGTTAGGGCGATCTTCCCGTGAAGGGGTTTGGTTTACCGCTACTTGGGGTTGGACGGGGGGAAATCCCGTCATGTTCCAGTACATCCCTTTTCCATGGGCCGAGCTTTGGTGGTGGATGGACCGAATGATGGCCAGTTTTTCTGTTTGCCGGGCCAACAGGGGAAGGTGTTCGGAAATCCGAAGGCCAGTTGTGGCCGTGGCAATGGTTTTGAAGGAACCGCGGATTTCGGCGGGGGCATCAGGCTTTGGATCAAACGAATCAATGTGGCTCATGCCGCCCCAACAGTAGACAATGATGCAGGATTTGGCCTGGGAGGGCTTTGCGTTTTCCCCGCGGGCTTTCAGTTGCAGGAATTGAGCAAAGGGAACCCCAAGGAGACCAAGGCTTGTGGCAAGCATTTGGCGTCGGGGCAAGCCCGGAACGATGGGGAACGGATTTTGCGAAGCCCGGTGATTCATGAAAAGACACTTACTCCTTTTTGCGTTTTGGGATTTCAAACCTTTGTAGCCTAACCACCATTTGGTTTGTAACCTATCCATCTTTTAGGATTGTAGCACAAAACCATGGTAGGGGCTGACCCTTAATTTGGGAAAAAGTTAAAGACATTTTCGAGGGTTTTGGGGACAAGGAGTCCTATTTGACCGGCGGGAAACAATCCGAGCTGGGTTTGCTAATGGGGTTTGGACAATTGCCCTGCCTTTATGATGCCACCTTGGAGTACCGCCACAAAACGGTTGCGGTTTTCCAATATAGCAATGTCGGCGATAACATCCCCATCGACCACGAGGATATCCGCCAATTTGCCCGTTTCTAGGGTGCCAAAGTCCTTTTCACGGCCCATGATCTCGGCACCGGTTTTGGTGGCACACTTTAGGGCCACCACGGGATCCAACCCAACTTGGCGGACAAAATAGGTTAGCTCGCGGGCATAATTGCCATGCGGATTCCAGGCAAAACCAAAATCTCCGCCAATGCCCATGCGCCCCCCGGCTTGGATGATTTTTTTGGCACTCTCTATTCCGCCATCGAGGGTTTCTTGATGGCCGTCGAGGATTTGTTGAGTCATGCCATAGCCTCGCCCCAATTCCAGCGTGGCTTGTTCAAAATAAAGGGCGGAAACAACGGGTGTGTTTCGTATGAGGAGGAGTTCAATGGCCTCATCGTCCATAAAGGTGGCGTGTTCGATGGTGTCATAACCCGCTCTTAAAGCGTTTTTGATCCCCTCGTTTGCCCTGCAATGACCCGTCACCTTGAGCCCATGGTTGTGGGCCATGTCGACCACGGCGTGCATTTCTTCAAAGGTCATGCAAAGGGTGTGGTGATCATTGGTGTCGGGCGCGGCGGCATCGCCCGTGGGATAGGTCTTGATCCATTCCACACCATCCTTCACCAGTTTTCGAACGGCGGCGCGAGCCTCATTTGGTCCATTGACCAAAAGGATCAGTCCTTCCATGCCGATCTTTCGAAAATCGGGATTCCAGTCCATGAGGCCGCCCACGCCGCAAATTTCGCGGCCACTGGCGGCCAATCTTGGGCCAGGGGCGATGTCGGATTCGATGGCCTTTTTTAACCAAACATCAATGTTGAAAAGGCAGCCCCCCGAACGGGCCGAGGTGTAGCCACATTCCAACAAAAGTTTCGCGTTGTTGGCGGCCAAAAGCGTTACATATTCGACGGGATATTTAATATCCAGTTCATCAAGGGCGGACACATTGAAATAGGTGGCGTGGAAATGGGCTTCCACAAGGCCTGGCAAGATGGTGCCGCCTTTGGCATCGATTATCTGGGCTTCCTTGGGCACCGGGGGGATTCCCGCTTCGGGTCCCACATAAAGGATTCGGTCGTTTTCGATAACTACCGCTCCCCGCTCAACAGGGGAATTACCCGTGCCATCTACGAGTTTGCCATTTTTGATTACGGTAAAGCCCGTGGCGCCTTTCATGGTGATTTCCTTTACAAAGAGTGTTTAAGTTAAAAAGGAGTTCTTATGGTGTTATCTTTCCAACGATTCAAGGAAGGAATGAACACTAGGCAAGCACGCCTCGGTGGCGGTCCAGTGGATCAGGTGGCCCGTGTTGGGAAAACGAACCCAAAGGCAATCGGCCACCCCTGAGGCGATCCGTTCGGCCTCGGTTACGGGCAGCATACCCCCCCTTGACTCCTCACCGGCCAAGAGAAGAACAGGGCAGCGGATGTCTTTTAACATGGTGTCAAAATCAATCCCAAAAAGCCAAGTCTTTGCTAAAAGCGGATCGTAGACTGCCGGATCAACCTGTTTTAGGCAGCTTGCGCTTAGGCGCAAAGACGCCATGTCCCTAACATCCCCTAACCGTATGAAGGTGGAGCCGGAGGCTCCTGGCAATTTGACCTCGGCAAGTTGACGGGCCAGCTCTGCGGTAGGCAAGGGACAACCGGCAAACCTTTGCATCGCCAAAAACAGATGGTGATAGGGGTTGGTCTCAAGGGTTGCCAAAAAGCCAGGGCCGGGTGGGTCTTCTAGAATCAATCCACGAACAAGGTCAGGCCGTAGCGTTGCGGCAGCCATAGCCTGAAGGGCACCCATGGAATGGCCAAAAATCACGACGGGAGTTGTCCCCGATTGGGTTATTTTTTCCAAAACACCGATGGCGTCCTGGGCATGGTCTTTGATGAAATACGAACCTTTGGCCCGATCAGAAGCGCCGTGACCCCGGGCATCGACCGCCCACAAGGGTCGATCATGGGCAAACGAGGAAAAAAGGGGGGCAAAATCACGGCCCCGGCGACCGACCCCATGAAAAAAAAGTATGCCGATCTCGCCCTTTTGGGGGGGCGCGGATTCAAAAACCGCAAGGTGGATGTGATCCAGCTTGAGAGGCGAAGCTTGCATGGAAAAGATTCCGTGGGTAGGGCCTAATCTAGGGGAAACCCAAATCCCAGCCACACGGCAAACTTTGGTGGGAGAATCCGGTGGAAGGGGTCTGATTTACACGATTAGGCACAAAGACCATTTTCCTTCCATGAAGCGCTTGGTAAAATAGGGGCACCTACCTTTTTGGTGCCTGATCGGTGCCTTAACCCCTCCGGGGCCTGTATTTTATGGCGCGCTGTCTTATAACCGTTGGGTTATTGTTTGGTTTCATTCCCTTGGGATTTTCGGCGGATGTGGCCCTTGCGCCCTCGTTCAATAGAGATATTCGGCCAATCTTTGCCGAGCAGTGTCTGTCTTGTCATGGACCGGGCAAGGCAAACGGCGGATTGCGGATCGACCTTGAAGTAGCCGCCAAAAAAGGGGGGAAATCCGGTAGCCCGGCCGTTGTCTCGGGTAAACCGGACCAATCCGAGTTGATCCGTCGCATCAACAGCACCGATCCCTCGGAAATGATGCCCCCACCCAAGTCAAAAAAAGTTCTCAAAGACCACGAAAAGGCAACTTTAAAAGAATGGATTTCATGGGGCGCCACCTACGAGGGCCACTGGGCCTTTCAGCCGATCAAGAAACCCCTCCTCACCCTTATCAAAAGTGGGGATAAGGAATCGTTGATTGACAGGCACCTTCAAAATCGACTTTTGATTTCTGGCCTTACCATGCGCCCCGAAGCCAGTCGGGAAATCTTGATCCGGCGTGTTTCCTTTACGCTAACCGGGTTGCCGCCAACCCTAAAAGAGGTGGAGCAGTTCCAAAAGGATACAGCACCTGGCGCCTATGAGCGAATGGTGGATCGCTATTTCGCGTCGCCAAGACATGGTGAGGAGATGGCTAGGCCCTGGTTGGATGTTGCTCGCTATGCCGACACTCATGGCTTGCATCTTGACAACGAAAGGCAGATGTGGGCCTATCGCGACTGGGTAATACGGTCGTTTAACAGCAATATGCCTTTTGACCAATTTACGGTGAACCAAATCGCTGGGGACCTTCTCCCCAACCCGACGCTTGACCAAAAAATTGCCACCGGGTTTTCTCGTTGCAATGTTACCACTGGCGAAGGGGGTTCGATTGATGCCGAATGGATTTTTCGCAATGCGGTGGAACGAACTTCGACAGTATTTACGACTTGGTTGGGATTAACCGGTGGGTGTGCCCAGTGTCATGATCACAAGTTCGATCCCATCACCGCCAAAGATTTCTACTCTTTTTATGCGTTCTTTCATTCCGCTGCCGACCCGGCGATGGATGGCAACGCGCTTTTGACGGCGCCCACGGTGAAGTTGGAAACCGAGGAGATAAAGAAACGGCGAGCGGCTTTGCAAAAGGAGTTGGAAGAGATTCGCCAAGCTCTTGTTGTGTTAGGTGTTAAGGCGGCCTATGTGGATCCTTCGTTGATTGTTGGGCAATCCGCGCAAAAGGTTAGCGAGGATATTTGGTTTGATGACGCGTTTCCCACGGGCCGTGTTTTTGCCAGTCCTGGGCATCCCACGGAATATGTGGATGCAAAAACGGGTCAGGTGTTTTCAGGCTCCAAAGCCTTAAAACGCAAGGATGTGGGCTTGGCCCAAGATGTTATCGAAGATATGCCCCCAAAAGCGATCTCGGCGGGTGCAAAACTGTTCGCCCATGTCTACATTGACCCCGCGGACAAACCCAAAACCCTGATGCTTCAATACTTCAAAGGGGGTTGGCTCCATCGTGCGGTATGGGGCGATTATGATGCTATCCCTTGGGGCAAACCCGGATCGACGGAAAAGGTCAAGGTCGGCCCGCTTCCCGAATCGGGCAAATGGGTCCGGTTGGAAATCGAAGCGGAAAAATTGGGCTTAAAAGCGGGCGATTTGGTGACCGGATTTGCCTTAACCCAACAGGGTGGAACGGTGTTCTGGGACAAAACAGGGGTTTCGGCCAGCGCCAACCCGGCCTCCGACCCCGGGCTTTCGCTATTGGTATGGTGGAAATCGCAAAAGGGGAAAGATCTTGCGGGAGTTACCGGCCCACTATCCGGCTGGATCAAGGCGGGCCCCGATACCAAACGGACCGATGCGGAAAAGGGTCAAGTACAGGCCTATTTTGTATCCGATATTTGGAAAAATGCCCCGGCCGAATTGCTTAAGCTTCGGTCCAAACGCCTAAGCCTTCAAGCGGATTTGACCAAAACCGAGGCCGACCTACCCGGAAGTTTTATCTTTGCCGACCTTTCCCAGCCAAGACAAAGCGCGGTCATGATGCGGGGCCAATATGACAAACCCGGCGACAAGGTTGAGCCCAACACGCCCAGTTTCTTGCCCAAGCTTTCGGGCCTTGACAAGAGGCGGGCCAACCGGTTGGATCTAGCCAAATGGCTTGTTTCTCCTGAACAGCCCCTTGTTCCTAGGGTGGTGGTCAACCGCTTTTGGCAACAGATTTTTGGCACCGGCCTTGTCAAATCCTCCGGGGATTTTGGCACCCAAGGGGATTTGCCCAGTCATCCCGAACTGCTTGATGGACTGGCGGATCAGTTTCGATCAGGTGGTTGGAATGTGCGTGAATTGTTAAAAACCATGCTTGTTTCCAAAGCGTTCAAACAATCCTCCGAGGCCCCGGAAAGTTTGTGGACCCTTGACCCCGAAAATCGGCTTTTGGGTCGGGGACCTAGGATTCGCCTTGATGCCGAGCAAATTCGGGACAATGCCCTTTTTGTGGGAGGGCTAATTACCCTTGATATGGGAGGCAAAGGAACGATGCCCTATCAACCCGCAAACATCTGGGAGCCTGTTGGATTTACCGGCTCCAACACCCGAAATTATCAGCAATCCAAGGGGGACAGCCTCTATCGGCGGAGCATTTATGTTTTCCTAAAACGAACCGCCCCGGCGCCTTTTATGAGCAATTTTGACGCCCCTAACCGGGAAACACCCTGCACCAAACGGGAACGGTCCAATACCCCTCTCCAGGCTTTGCAACTGATGAATGACATTCAACATGTTGAAGCTGCCCGTGGCCTGGCGACAAAATTGCTCGCCACCGGAACGGATCCGTTGGTCAACATCCGTTTGGGTTTCAAAACAGTTCTGGCAAGGAATCCAACCCCTCCCGAAGAGGAGGCGTTGCTTGCGTTTCTTTCGCGGGAGGAGGCTCGGTACAAAATCGAACCGGCCGCCGCGGGTCAATTGGTGCGTATAGGGGAATCCCTTCCCCCCAAGGCGATTGATGAACCCAAACTCGCGGCCCTTACGCTTTTGGTGAATTTGCTGCTAAACCTTGATGAAACAGTCAACCGCAATTAACGAAACTTTTGTCCATGGAGTTTGATCATGAGTGGTTTTCAACTTTGGCCTGACGATCCGACCCGCCGACAGTTTTTTTCGGGATCGGGGCTTCGGATGGGCGCCATTGCCCTTGGAATGATGGCCCAAAAAAGCGCAATGGCCAATCCTGCCACGAGCAAATTGGTCAATCCTCCTCTGCCCGGGTTGCCCCATCACAAGCCAACCGCCAAGGCCCTTATCTACCTCCATATGAATGGGGCGCCAAGCCAGATCGACCTTTGGGACTACAAGCCCAAGCTTCAGGACTATTTCAACAAAGACATTCCGCCGAGCATTCGCGGTGCCCAGCGCCTTAGCACGATGACCTCGGGACAGGCGCGATTTCCGGTCGCCCCGAGCAAATTCACCTTTCAGAGAGCGGGAAAATGCGGTACTTGGATCAATACCGACCTCATGCCCCACACTTCACGAGTGGTCGATGAGATTGCCTTGATCCGAACGGTCAACACCAATGCCATTAACCACGACCCTGCTTGCACCTTTGTAATGACCGGCAGCGAGGTTCCCGGCAAGGCCTCCATCGGTTCTTGGCTAGCCTATGGGCTTGGCAGTTTAAGCAATAACCTTCCCGGTTTTGTCGTATTAACCCCTAGGTTTCCCGCGGATTCCAATGGTCAGGCCCTTTTTACCCGCATGTGGTCCAGTGGGTTCTTGCCCACGGCGTACAACGGTGTGGCCCTTCGCGGTTCGGGTGATCCCGTCTTGTATTTGAAAAACCCGGACGGGGTCTCCACCGCCGATCGCCGGGCCATGCTAGACACGCTTGGCAACCTTAATCGGATGAACTCCGATCGTTTTCACGATCCCGAAATCCAATCCCGAATCGGTCAATATGAGATGGCTTATCGAATGCAGTCAAGCGTGCCCGAACTGACCGATCTTTCCAATGAGCCAAAACACATTTTAGATCTCTATGGCCCTAATGTTACCAGTCCGGGATCCTATGCCCACAGCGCCATCATGGCCAGGCGATTGGTGGAACGGGGTGTCCGGGCGGTTCAACTCCTCCATCGGGGCTGGGATCAACATGGTGGCCTTCCCCGCGAATTGGGGAACCAATGCAAGGACACCGATCAGGCCAACGCCGGGCTCATCATGGATCTTAAGCAGAGGGGGATGCTCGATGAGACCCTAGTGGTTTGGGGGGGAGAATTCGGCCGTACTGTCTATTGTCAGGGGGGGCTAGAACGCGACAATTATGGGCGCGATCACCACCCAAGAAATTATTGCATGTGGATGGCGGGGGGCGGCGTCAAGGGAGGTATCACCCACGGCGAAACCGACGATTTTAGCTACAATATTATTAAGGATCCGGTTCCGGTCAATGACCTAAACGCCACCATCCTGCATTGCCTTGGGATTGACCATGAACGGTTCACCTTTCGGTTTCAAGGATTGGACCAAAGGCTCACCGGGGTGGAACCGCAAAGGGTAGTCAAAGAGTTGTTGGCCTAGGTGATGTTGGATCCATTCATTTGAAAAGGGAGTAGTTTGTAATGTTTCGAATTTTTGCTTTGATCGGCCTTTT
>SIAL01000132.1 GCA_009691815.1 Gemmataceae bacterium
ATCCATGGCAAATCAAATCGAACCCCAATCTTAAAAGCTTTAAAGTGGACCATGTGGAATTGCCAGCTGGCCTTTCCATTAGCCAACTTAATGACCGAGTCTCTTTATTAGGTTCACTCAATGCGGCTCAAGAGGAATTGGCCCGTTCCACCGAAGGTAAACGACTTGGCGATCAACAGAAAAAAGCCATTGCATTGCTATCAAGTGGGGTGGTTGCCCGAGCATTTGACTTGGCACGAGAGCCAGAACGCACCAAAGAACGCTATGGCAGGCATATGTTTGGTCAATCACTTCTTTTATCAAGGCGACTTGTCCAAGCTGGGGTTCGGGTGGTCCAAGCAAACATGGGATCAGTCCAAAATTGGGACAGCCACGACAATAATTTCAACCGATTGAAACGGGATCTGCTCCCTCCATTGGATAGGGGTGTGGCCGCTTTGATGGATGACCTTTACGAAACCGGAATGATCGACGATGTGATGGTGGTGGTGATGGGTGAATTTGGTCGAACCCCAAAGGTGGATTCCAAAAATGCCGGACGGGATCACTGGGCCGCTTGTTTTTCGGGGGCGTTTTTTGGGGGTGGAGTCAAGTCTGGTCAGGTCTTGGGGCAATCCGACAAAACCGGGGCGTTTCCCATCACGGTTCCCTATTCCCCGGATGATATGGGAGCAACCATTTATCACGCCTTAGGCATTGATCCTCACTTGGAAATTCGAGATCGACAAGACCGCCCGGTTCAACTCAATCGCGGAAAAATAATGCATGACCTGTTTGAAAAAGGGTGATTGCGCCCCTATTCCTCAATCCATCCTTTTGACCGTGAAAGGGCCTTTCCCCAAAGTTTAATGGCACTTTTTCGTTGAGGCTGTGTCCATTTGCTTTTAAAACGGCCGGCTTCCTTCCATTGCGTTGCAATTTCATGGGTGGATTTCCAGAAATTGACCGCCAATCCTGCCAAATACGCTGCACCCAGTGCGGTAATTTCGCTTACCTTTGGGCGAATAACAGGCACTCCCAAAAGGTCGGATTGAATCTGCATAAGCAGATTATTGCGGGATGCTCCACCATCGACCCGAAGTTCCCGAAGCTTGATGGAAGAATCGGCTTCCATCGCTCGAAGGACCTCGGCGACCTGAAAGGCAATACCATCCAAGGAAGCTCGGGCAATATGGCTGGAATTGGTTCCCCGAGTAATTCCCACCAAAATCCCGCGGGCATAGGCATCCCAATGGGGAGCACCCAATCCCGCAAAAGCAGGCACAAGAATAACACCACCCGAATCGGGAACTCGATTCGCCAACTCCTCTACCTCCGCCGATGTTTGAATAATCCCCAATCCATCCCGAAGCCATTGCACAACAGCCCCGGCAATGAAAATACTCCCCTCAAGGGCATATTCTGTTTTATCCCCTATTTGCCAAGCAATGGTGGTTAATAGTTCATTTTTAGACACCATCGGTTTGGGGCCGGTATTCATCAGCATGAAGCACCCGGTCCCATAAGTACATTTGACCATTCCGGGCTTTAGGCAAGCTTGGCCAAAAAGGGCTGCCTGTTGGTCGCCCGCAATCCCGGAAATGGGAATGGATCCGCCAAAAACTTGAGTTTCTCCATAAAAACCGGAGGATGGTTTAACTTCAGGGAGCATGGATTTGGGAATCCCAAATATTCCAAGGAGGGATTCATCCCATTTCAAAGTATGAATATTATAAAGCATGGTTCGTGAAGCATTGGTGGCATCGGTGGCATGAACTCTGCCGCATGTTAATCGCCATGTTAACCAGGTATCAATGGTACCAAGGGCCAATTCACCCGCATTTGCCTTGGCCCTTGCGCCTTTGACTTTCTCTAGAATCCACGCAACTTTGGATGCGGAAAAATAGGGATCAAGGACCAAACCCGTTTTTTTCCGGATCTCTTTTTCCTTCCCCAAGAGCTTTAGTTTAGCGCACATCGAAGCGGTTCGACGGTCCTGCCAAACAATTGCAGGGGCAATGGGTTTTCCCGTCTTTCGATCCCAAACAACCACCGTTTCGCGTTGGTTGGTGATTCCAATGGCAGCAATGGAGGAAGGGCTCACCCAATTTTTCTCAAGCACTTCTTTAACCACCGCGATTTGGCTTTCCCAAATATCTTCCGGATTGTGTTCCACCCATCCCGGTGTTGGAAAATGTTGCGGGAATTCCCGTTGGGCCATACCCGCCACGGCGCCTGATTTTTCAAAAAGTATGGCCCTAGAGCTGGTGGTTCCCTGATCCAAGGCAAGGATGTATTTCATAAAAATATCCGTTTAGGAATGAGGGAAATATTGGGGAAAATTATGGAGAAGGCCACAAAGCGGCGTACACAATCGCACCTAAAATTCCGCCAATTATGGGACCAAAAACAGGAATCCAAGCATATCCCCAATCCGATCCACCTTTGCCCGAAATGGGAAAAAGCGAATGGAAAAGTCGCGGTGCCAAATCCCTCGCCGGGTTAATAGCGAATCCGGTTGGTCCACCCAAGGATAATCCAATCGACCAAACTAAAAGTCCAACAAGGACCGGACCAAATCCTTGGGCAAAACCCGAATCAGGAATGAGGTTTTTCGGCGAAGATATAGCCAAGACGCCCAATACCAAAACAAAAGTGGCAATGATTTCACAAAAGAAATTGGCCAAAGGATTTCGTACCGCCGGGGCGGTGCAAAAAACCGCCCGTTTAGCATCTGGATCTTGGGTTAATTCCCAATGCGAATAATAACAGACCCAAACAAGCCACGCCCCAAAAAATGCACCCAAAAGCTGCCCGAGGACATACGGACCAACACTCGCCCACTCCAGTTTTCCAATTACAGCAAGGCCAAGGGTAACCGCCGGATTCAAATGGGCACCACTCACCGAATTTACCAAGTAAATCCCCATGGTAACCGCAAAAGCCCAACCCGCCGTAATGACCATCCAACCGCTTTGATTCCCTTTCGTCCCTTTGAGAACCACATTGGCCACCACTCCATTTCCCAAAAGGATTAAGAGTGCGGTTCCAAGAAATTCCCCGAAAGGGGCGGAAATGGGAATACTCATCCATCAAGCTCCTAACACAAAATCCTTACCGGTTTGGTTTTAAATGTTTTTCTAGAAAACCAAGGACAATGGGACGCAGGTCTTTTTCTTTTGGCTGAAGGTGGAAAGAATGGGGAGCGCCCGGAATGATCAACAGGACATTGGCAATCCCCGCGGTTTTTAAGGCACCGGCAAACCTTTCGGAATCACTCACAGGAACCGTTTTATCCCCCGTTCCGTGGATTATCAAAAAGGGCGGATCCTTGGCATCTATATGGGAAAACGGGCTAATTTGACGGTACAATTCGGGGGCTTCCTCTCGGGTTTTACCCAGCAATAGGGTAAGATTGGCACCACCTTCCGCCATGGGGCCATAAAGGTCCACAACGGCTTGAACTGAGGTCGATAGTTTAACTTGACCGGATGCTGGATCCCACTTGGGATCATCACCGGTAAGTCCCACCAAGGCGGCTAGGTGCCCCCCGGCTGAACCGCCAATGACCCCGATGTTTTTGGGATCCACATTCCATTCCTTGGAGTTGGCCCGTAGCCACCGAACGGCCATTTTGCAATCGTTTAGGTTTTGGGGCCAAATAGGAGGATTTCCTTCTTTTTGAAGCAGGTAATTGATACTGATGCAAACATAGCCATGGCTGGCCAAGGTGTTTCCGATATTGATTTCGCGTTCCGCACCTTTATCTCCGCCGGTCCAACCCCCACCGTGAATGATTACTATGCCTGGTCGTGGCGGCCCGCCTTCGCTAGCGGGCAGATAAAGGTCCGCTAATTCTTTGCGGTCTTTTGCTAAATAGGAAATGTCTTTTTTAATACTAACCAATCCCGGAATGGCTGGGTTTGCATTAACGATTACAATTTGCTCCGGGTCATCCACCTGAATTCTTGGTTTTCCTTCAAAGAGTTTAACAATACCGGTCACCCGGACCTTTTTCCCGGCAAAATGTTTATCCAAATCCTCAACCTTTTTCAATTTTCCGTATTGGATTTTGGCGGGTTTAGGCAGAATGATGGTAAAATTCGACGGATCCTTAAAGTCTTTTTCCGAATTGATATAAAAGTTATTGTTTCCCCCCGTCGATCCCACCTCAAATTCCACACAAAATCGTTCTCCCAATTTCTTAATCGCCTCGGCGGGAGGCCCAATCTTAACGGGCGGAACCTCAATATTTTGGTGAAAAAGACCAAAGCACAATATCAATGGAAAAATGGACATCGTCTAACCCCCATTTGCACATGGTTTGCTAAGGATTACATAGGACTGGACCGGGATTGGAACAGGCCAACTCGAAAGTTCCGTGGCAGGAAATAGTGACTTTCATCAACCGAAGAGGTAGAATAGGGTCACCACCCAAAGGGGCTCCCACCAAACAGCCTTAACCCTCCCAAACCCGGAAAAGGCCATCCGGGTTAAATGGTTCAAAATGCTCAATATCCCCCCAAATATCAGGGCAATACTATTATGAAATCGCTTTACTTCCTTTTTGTTTTGGCTTTAGGTTTGGGACTTTTTTCCACAGCGGTGGGCCAGGTCCCAGCCCCAAGCACGCCCAAAGAATTGGGCTCCAAAGCAGCGAGCTTTATCAAGCAATATTGTCTGAAATGCCACACCACCGAAAAAAGGGAAGGGGAATTGGATCTTGAAGTTCTCTTAAAAGCAGGCGAGGCAAGTAAACCGGGTAATGCCAAAATATGGCGCAAAGTCCGGGAAATGCTGGACACCGCCGAAATGCCTCCCAAGGAAAGCAAGCAACCGACAGCCGCGGATAAAGGAGTATTTACCACTTGGCTTAAAACCTTTTTAGAGGATTTGGCGAGGGCAACCGCCGGAGACCCAGGCCGAGTTGTTTTGCGCCGGTTGAACAATGCCGAATATACCTACACCGTCTCCGACCTTGCCGGGATTGCCTTAAACCCTGTCAAAGAATTTCCAGCGGATAGCGCGGCCGGAGAAGGGTTTACCAATACCGGAAATGCCTTGGTAATGTCCCCGGCTTTATTGTCAAAATATTTGGTTGCAGCCAAAGGAATCGCGGAACACGCCATTTTGCTTCCGGACGGTATTCGTTTTTCAGCTTCTACCACCCGCCGGGATTGGACCAACGAAATCCTAGACCAAATTCGAACCATTTATCGCCGGGAAACGGAGATCCTAAGCAGTGCCAGGGCCAATTTACAGGGAATCATTTTTGATACTAACGATGGCGGGAAATTGCCCTTGGAGCGATACATCGCCGCTACCTTACTCCATCGTAATGACATCGCGGCGGGCAAAATTAGCTTAGCCCAAGTCGCCGAGACCAATCGGTTAAATCCTCTGTATTTAACCTCCCTTTGGAAACTATTTCAGCGCAAAGACCATTTACCCCTTTTGGGTCGAATCCAAGAACTTTGGACAAACGCCAAGATTGGGGATGAAAAAGCGGTTCACGCGGAAATTGCCCTATGGCAAGGGGCCCTCACCAAATTTCAAAGCGTGGGTCATATGAAGCCTTGGATGGTTTCTATTAACCCCTTCAAGGAGCGCGAAGAGTTTCGGACCAAGCTGGTGGCAAATACTTCCATGGGAAATTGCCAACTGTTTTTGGTCGCTTCGGAGGTCGATGATCCTCGAAACGATTTTGTCGAATGGGAAAATCCTCGCATCCTCGTTCCCGGTAGGGACGATATTCCCCTTCGATTCGCAGGTTTGTATACCGATTTGGCAAGGGACAAACGAGCCAAACTTTATGCTGCTAGTCAGGGTGCGTTGCAGGCGGCTGAAGAGGCCCTCCTTTCCCGAAATGGTTGGAACATAACCCAATTGGCGGATAAATTTCAAGTTCCCAAGGAGGATTTGGAACTTTGGTTTGGTTTTTTGGGGATTCGCCAAACCCAAAACATCAACCTCACTCATTTTAAAAACAAGCTATTTAAAGGAAGCGGCCACGATTTTGTGAATGGTTGGGGAAGTCCCGAAACACCACACATTATGGCCAACTCCTCCAATCAACTTGTGCGAATTCCCGGCGATTTGAAGGGCAAAGGGGTTGTGGTCCACCCTTCCCCCACACTTGCCTCTTGTGTCGGCTGGCAAAGCCCCATTTCGGGGGCCTACACCATTGAGGCGAAAACCACCCACGCCCATGTGGGTTGTGGAAATGGGGTGACTTGGTCCTTGGAAATTCGAAGAGGAGCCACCCGTCGAAAACTCGCCGGGGGTATTGCCCATGGTGCTCAGGCAATCAAAGCAGGGCCGTTCAAAAATGTCGCCATCCAAAAAGGGGATTTGGTTTCCCTTATTATTGGGCCAAGGGACGGCAACCATTCTTGCGACCTGACCGATGTGGAATTGCTTCTGCAAAATCAAGAATCCAAGGAGCTAAAATGGAACCTTACCTCCGATGTAAGCGGCAATATTCAATCCGCCAATCCCCATGAAGATTCCCTTGGAAATGCCGGGATTTGGCATTTCTACACGGAACCGGTTACCCCCGGATCCGAATCGGTCAGCGCCATTCCCGCCGGATCCTTTTTGGATGCTTGGCAAGGGACATCCGATCCCAAAGAACGCAACCGCCTGGCCCAATCCGTCCAACAATTGCTTACCAAGGGGCCATCAAATGACACCACGCCCCCCAATGTTCAACTGTATCAAAGCCTTTCCTCCCTTTCCGGGCCACTTCTTGGCTTATGGAAGCCCACCTTTGACCTAAAAAAGGACAAGTTTGACCTAAAAAAGGACAAGCCTGTAAGTGGTCCCGTGGTGGGAACCGACCCAAAGCACTTTGGTAAACATCCCAATGGTGAGGCAGTGGATGCCTCCAATATTTGCGTGCAAGCGCCCAATTTGATTGAGATCACCCTGCCCGCGGATTTGTGGGGAGGGACCACCTTTGCCGCATCCGCGACCCTTCACGGGAAAACGGGCATTGAAGGAAGTGTGCAACTTCAAGTTCTTGCCGCAAAGCCTGACCGAATGGGGGGTTTGCGGCCCGGTTTACCCATCATTGTCAAAGGGGGTTCGGAGACCAAAAAACGATTTGAGGAAGGTTTTGAAGCCTTTCGACAAGCGTTTCCCGCCGCGGTTTGCTACACCAAAATCGTTCCGGTGGATGAGGTTGTTACCCTAACCCTTTACCATCGGGAGGATGAACCCTTCCGCAGATTGCTTTTGACTCCGGAACAAAACATCCAATTGGATCGCTTGTGGAAAGACCTCCACTATGTGAGTCAGGATGCCTTTGCCGAGGTGGATGCTTTCATTCAATTGATGGAATTTGCGACACAAGACAGCAACCCAGCCCTTTTTGAACCGTTTCGAAAACCGATTTTGGCCTCGGCGGAAGCTCTCAAAAAGCAATTGGTGGCGACAGAACCCCAGCACCTGAACGGGGTCCTTGGGATTGCCGCAAAGGCGTTTCGTCGGCCCATAACCAAAACCGAGGATAGCGAACTTCGGGCTCTTTATAGTGGACTACGAAAACAAGATATTCCTCACGATGCCGCCATTCGCCTTACCTTGGCAAAGGTATTCGTCTCCCCCACTTTTCTTTATCGCCTTGAAAAAGCGGGGGAAGGAGAAGTTGCCACTAGGGTTTCCCCTCAGGAACTAGGGTCAAGGCTCAGTTACTTTCTTTGGTCCTCCACACCAGACCAAGAACTTTTAGAGGAAATCAACTCCGGTTCACTTAATGAAACCCAAACCCTAGCCAAGCAAACTAGGCGCATGATAAAAGGCCCACTTACCCGACGCCTTGCCACCGAATTTGCCTGTCAATGGCTCCACATTTACGAATTTGACAAACTCGATGAGAAAAGCGAAAGGCATTTTCCCGAGTTCACCAAACTACGCTCGGATATGTATGAAGAGTCGATCCGGTTTTTCACCGACCTTTTCCAAAACGATCGGTCCATTCTGTCCATCTTGGATGCGGACCACACCTTTGTGAATGAATCCTTGGCTAAGTTTTACGGGCTCGATTCCAAAGGCCAAACTGGCTGGTTTCGAGTCGATGGGATGCGCAAAAAGGGGAGGGGAGGGATCCTCGGCATGGCGACCACCCTGGCCAAACAGTCGGGGGCGTCCCGCACCAGCCCGATTTTACGGGGAAATTGGGTGGCGGAGGTGCTGTTGGGGGAAAGATTGCCCCGGCCGCCCAAGGATGTGCCTAAACTGCCCGAGGATGAAACCCAAACGCAGGGCCAAACAGTTCGCCAACTTGTCGAAAAACATTCCAGCGACCCCCGTTGCGCAGTGTGTCATGTAAGAATTGATCCTTTTGGTTTTTCTCTGGAATCCTTTGATCCTATTGGCAGGTTGCGAACCAAAGATCTTGGTAATCGGGGCATTCAAACCAAAGCAACGCTTCGGGATGGTCAGGAAATCGATGGAATTGAGGGTCTAAGGGCTAACCTTTTGGGTCCAAGGCGTGACGCGTTTGTACGCCAATTTTGCAAAAAACTTTTGGGGTATGCCTTGGGCAGAGAGACCCAGCTTTCCGATGAACCCCTGCTGGAAAAAATGCAATTGGATTTGGCCAAGAATG
>SIAL01000133.1 GCA_009691815.1 Gemmataceae bacterium
GCTGTACAAAGACTTAAGACCAATGCACCCGACAGGAGTTGAACCTGTAACCTTTGCCTCCGGAGGGCAACGCTCTATCCAATTGAGCTACGGGTGCGCTGTTAAAATCTTAGGACGGGCCGGGTGTTGGGTCAATGTAGCTAAGAGAAGTCTGGCGCCGGTCGACTTTTTTGGTCAATAGGGAAACTACCACCAAAATGATAAACCCAAGAGGAATGGTGACAATCCCTGGTTGTCCAAATGGGGTAAGGGCCCGCTCTGGGTCGAGCCCATAAACATCCCGGAAAGTGTCCGCGGAAAGGAGGATCCAACCCAATGAGGTAACCATCCCCGCCACAATGGAGGCAATGACTCCTTGCTTGGTGGTTCCCCGCCAAAAGAGCAGCATAATTAGGGTGGGTAAATTCGCCGAGGCGGCAACACTAAAGGCCCAGCCAACCAAATAGTTGACATTCATTTTTTGAAATAGGATTCCCAAAAGGATCGCCAACACCCCGACCACAACCGAGGCCCATTTTCCCGCTTTGACTTTGCTGTGGTCATCCCATTTGTGGCCAAGGAATCCTTCGATAATGTCATGGGCAACGGCACCCGAGGCCGCGACGATTAGTCCCGAAACCGTACCAAGCACGGTGGTAAAGGCGATGGCGGAAATGACGGCAAACATTCCGTCCCCAAAAGTCCTAGCCAAAAGCGGTGCCGCCATGTTGGAATTGGACACATCCAATGCCCCACTTGCCATGGCGCCTAGGCCAATAAACAGGGTCAACATGTAAAAGGTGCCAATGGTGGCAATTCCAACAACCGTGCTGTTTCTCGCCGCAGCCTCATCCTTGACCGTGTAATATCGAATCAAAATATGGGGTAGCGATGCGGTCCCACAGAATAAAGCCAACATGAGCGAAATGAAATTCAACTTGTCCGCCCACCCCCCCGAGCGAATACCCTTAAACGAGGGTAAATTCCCAGGTCTTAGGACATCGGAGCCTGCGGTGGGCTTGGGGAAATAGACGGTATGCAGAGTGCCATCGGCATCCTTAACGCGCTCATTTCCCCAGACGAGGATTTTGGATCCTTGGAAAGCTTTAATAAATTCCAACGGTCCCAAGGGTCCTGTTTTTTCCACAGATCCCGGAAGTTCCAAAAGGGTTCCCACCGGTTTGAGTTGGTGCTCCCCCACCTTGGTTCCTTTAGTCTGCCCATTGATTAGCAGTGGAGCTTCCGGATGAATCGACTCTGAAATCAGTTGACATTCGCGCAAAACAAGGCCGATTGGAACCTCTACTTTTTGCCAAACATGAAATCCTGGTTCGGTGGGGAGTTTGGTCCTTAGAAAGGGTTTCCCCTTCCAATGCCCCTCCTCCGGCAAGATAACCGCATCGGTTCCGGCAATCTGCTTTATGTATTCGGGAAGGTTTGTATTTGGGGCCAACGGGCCAAATTCACGAAATACGGGGTCCTTTGTTTCAGTGGTAGCCTTGGAAAACGGTTTGGCATCGAGCCCTTTCCAAAGAATCATTCCCACCAAAATAAAGCTAAAGAACACCAAAAGGGATCCTTTTAGGAATTGGACATAGGTGGTGCTTACCATTCCCGCGGTGGACACGATCAGAATCACTACCGCGCCAACTAGGAGCACTCCTTGGGAATGGGAAAAACCCAAAAGCGGCTGAACCAGGACCCCGGCACCGACCATTTGAGGAATCAAGTAAAAGAGGCTGACTAAAAGGGTACTTATGGCGGCGACAAGGCGAATTCCCCGAGATTGGAACCGGGCATCAATTGCATCGGCAAAGGTGAATTTGCCCAATCGTTTCATCGGTTCCGCAATAACCAACAAGGCGACCACCCAACCTGCGAGGTAGCCGATGGCATAAAGAAATCCATCGTAGCCATAAAAGGCAATCATCCCGCAAATGCCCAAAAAAGAAGCGGCGGAAAGATAATCCCCCGCAAAGGCAACGCCATTAACAAACCAATGGACCTCACCATGGGCGGCGAAATAGGCTTTGGCGGATTTGGTCCGCCTTGCAAGGTAAAAACTCAATAAGAGGGTAATGCTCACAAAGAGAATAAACACAGAAACGGCAAGCCAGGAGGTCTCATGAATCATGAGTGATGCGCTCCCTTTTTGGATTTTGTCGTGGTTCTACGCATCCAAGAATAGACGGCGGCAATGATAAAGGTGGCCAAAATAATTCCCATTCCCCAAGCCACCGCTAGGTTGATCCCGGGGATGACTTCTCGTTCCATCCATTCGGGGGCGAGGGCATTAACCCCGACAAAAGCCCCATAAATCCCGACAAAAATAGCGAATAACGCCATTCCTCCTTTGTGGGGTTTGGGGAAGAGATCGTCCGCTGGATCTACCATGAAATGGGAATCCTCAAAAAAAAGAAAGTCCTTCGCCGAAACGAGGGACTTAGGTTGCCATCTGATTGGACAAAGCTACTGGAAACAATTAACCTCTAAGGATTTCAAATCCCTTGCGGTATTCCCGAAAGAGGTGGGGATTGGCCTCGGCGGCACCCTCTCCTGTAAAGACCTCTTTAACAGGATCAATGGCCAAGTTTTTACCCAGCGAAATCATGGTATCCTTGCCTAGTTTGTTATCCCCTAGGTGATCGAGGACTCGGGCCATTGTTTCTTTGGCGGCCTCCGAAGCGGGGAGCTTTTCCAAACGAGAGGCGATTTGACCAACCTCCACCTGTTCCCCAAGGCGCACGGAGATATTGCCAAGATGACAAAGGGCACTGGAAAGGTGGCCCTCAAGAATATCAGCATTGAGGTCTTCATATTTACGGCTTCGAACGGCCTTTAACCAGTTACCGTGATGGTCCCCACCACCATTGAACGACATTACCTTTTTGCCGCTTTTGTCGAAAGCCGCACCCGATGTGTAGCTGGTAAGAACCACATAGCCCTCGGACCCTTCAAAAATTACCCCGACCTTGGCACCCTTGAGGTCGGCGGTTTTCAAGCCGCGGACTTCGAAAATGAGGGTCTTATTCCCATAGTCATGAACACAGACCTCGGTGTTGGGAGTGTCGGCGGCATCGACATACCCTACCCTACCGCCAAAAGCGTAGACCCCCTTGCCAATGTCACCCACATTCAGGCCCCAACGGGCAATATCCATTTGGTGAATCCCCTGGTTGCCTAGGTCCCCGTTGCCTGTGGGCCAAACCCAATGCCAGTCATAGTGTAGCCTTTGGCGGGTAAGGGGGTCCTTGGGGGCGGGACCACACCAAAGGTCGTAATCGACGGTTTTGGGGGGTTGATAGGTTCCGCGTGTTCCGATGCTTCCCCGGGGTTTATAACAAAGGCCCCTAGCCAATTTCACTTCGCCAATTTTTCCTTCATGAATCCATTTGATGGCGTCAATCGTTCCCTTTTGGGATCTGCATTGGGTTCCCGTTTGGCAAATTCTCCCGGTTCGCCTTGCGGTGTCGACCAAAATTCGCCCTTCCCGGACATTGTGGCTGACCGGTTTTTCCACATAAACATCTTTGCCCGCTTCCATGGCCCAGGTCGCAGCCAAAGCGTGCCAATGGTTGGGGACGGCGATGGAAACGGCATCCACATCCTTGTCTTCTAGGAGTTTCCTAATGTCCTGATAAAACTTTGGGGTTTTTCCAGTTTCTTTGGCGATCCGGTCCACCCCTTTTTTTTGTCCAACTTCGGTGTCAACATCACAAATGGCAACGACTTCACATCCGGGTCGTTTGGCAAGCGAACTCAGGTGGCCCCCCCCCTGCCCATTCACACCAATAACAGCCACCCGGAGGATTTCCGAAGGGGCATTTGATTCATTGGCCCACGAAAAACTGGCGGGAAGGGCCGATGCGGCCGCCGCCGCAAACATCGAGTTTTCCAGCCATTCACGACGGGAGACCACGGTTTGGTTACGCATGGAAGAAACTCCTAGAAAGGAACGAAAGGATAGGGTTCCCTGACATTTAAGCAGATTTTACGGCAAAGGGGAAGGACTATCGCTAACCTTTTCCCATGCTTTAACACTTTTTTTTTGGGGAACGGGGAGCGACCTAAAAGCCATTAGGGTCCCTCCTTTGCCAAAATAAAAGCGCCACAAATGAAACTGAAGGCATGGTTTGACCGAATTATGCTTGATAGTTGGTGGTTCAACCATCAAATGACCTTTGGCCTCCCCGTTATTTTAACGATTCCCCAAATCCCTCCGGAACATTTCATGGCAGCCACCACCTTTGTTTCCAAAGCATCACCCCCCCTGCCGTACTTTGGCCAACGACACATGGTGTTGTTAATGGTGTGCATCCTTTCGATGATCACCTATCTAGATCGAGCGGCGTTTCCCAATGCCTCCCGGCAAATTCAGGACGCCTTGGGGCTTAAAGACATTGCTGATTTGAAACTGGCGCTTACCGCTTTCAATTTGGCGTACGCCCTTTTTGAAATTCCCACCGGTATGCTAGGCGACCTCTTTGGGCCAAGGCTTACCCTCATTCGGATAGTTCTTTGGTGGTCCTTTTTTACGGCAATGACCGCACTGGTTGGGTTTACAGTGGCCGGGGTGACCCTAGTCAATTTCGGTGTTTTGGTGGCGATCCGCTTTCTTTTTGGGATTGGCGAAGCCGGGGCTTATCCCAACATTACCCGAGCCTTATACAATTGGCTTCCGCTCTCCGAACGGGGTTGGGCGCAAGGCCTGGTTTGGACCTCCGCCCGGATTATGGGGGGACTCACCCCATTTCTTTGGCTTGTTTTCGTCACCAAGGCTGGGATTGACTGGCGCATTGTTTTCCTCGGTTTCGGCCTACTAGGGGTTGTTTGGTGCTTGGTTTTCTCAAGAACATTTCGCAATCTTCCCTCGGAAGACCCCAACATTACTCCCGCCGAACTGGAATACATCGCAAAAGGAAGGACCGGGGGTACCGGTCATGCGAAACTCGACAAAAACCTCCTTCGGATGCTCTACCATCCCAATACGCTTCTCCTTTGCGCAATGTATTTTTGCCAAAACTTTGGTTGGTATTTCAATTTAAACTACCTCCCTTCCATCATGACGGACCACTTTGATGTCCCCTCGGGGGATTGGCTTGGGGCCCTTTTCAAAGGTGGACCACTTTTACTCGGAGCCGTTGGGTGCTACCTTGGCGGATGGATCACAGATCGGATGGTAAGGCGCAGTAGCCGCAAAACCGCTGCCCGATGTGTCCCAGGGGTCATTGGGTCGTTCCTTGCTGGAGTAAGCTATTTAGGGTGCCTTTGGTCACTCCAAAACAACAATGTCGTATGTTTTGCACTGTTTATAGCGCTTACCGGTTTCTTTAACGACTTGACTATGGCTCCCACCTGGGCAACGGTTCAGGATGTTGGCGGAAAGATTTCCGCCATCGTGGCGGGCACCATGAATATGATTGGAAATTTGGGCGGGGCGATTGTGACCTTCCTTACGGGTTCAATCCTTACCCAAGGCAAAGTAACCTACGCCGCGGCCAATGGCCTTGAATTGGCCAACATGGCGAAGGAAGATATTCGAGAGGCATTTTATAGCGGGTATCAAACAAATATCATGATGTTCGCAGGCGTCTACTTTCTTTCTTCCCTTATTTGGATATTCATCCGGGCGGAAAACCCTGTCCCCGGATCCGGGATAGAAACCAATCCTGCGGAGGCCAAGGAAAAACCATTATGAATCCCCTCCGTCCCGAGGATTTTTTCTCCTGGCCCGAATATGAGCAAGTCCGTACGGTTACTAGGCGGCGGCTTTTGGATTACATCAAAACGCAGCGCACCTTGTGCTTCCCCTCTGGAGCAAAACTGGTTTTTGACAACCGCCAAACTCTTTGGTTTCGAATGCAGGAAATCATTTGGATAGGAAAATTGTACCCCCAAAAAGACTCTTTGATTGAGATAGAAGCCATCAACCGAATGCTTTGCCTTGGGGGAGAGATGGAAGCCCACCTTGTGCCCGTGGATCAAGCCTCCCTTTCCGAACCTGACCCATGGCCCGAGGAAATTTCGCTGGCATTTGCCACAAGGCCGGTGGTTGCGCTAAAAGCCGATTTCCTTCGGGGCAACCACCTTACTTCGGGGTGGGATCGAGGGATTCGATTTCGCTGGACCTTGGCGGACGCGGAGCAATCTCTTTTTAATCAAACCAACCTATCGGTGGAGTTTAGGCTAACCCGGCGGGAAGCTCGCGAAACAAGTGAGTCCCTCCCCCTAAAGGTAAGGCGAAGCCTCCTTGGCGATTGGGAGACGGCCAACCCTTCCTCGAAAATTGCCCCATAATGAGCGGGTCAGTGCCCAATATGGGAGTCCAAGGAAACTTGTTTGGTCCCGATCCTAAACCACCCAAGCACGATGGCCTATTTGCCGATGTCGCGTTTGACCGGTCCTTTGAACGAACGCTAACCGGCCCCTTGACCTACATCGTTCCAAACGACCTTCGTGATCAGGTACGGGTAGGTCAACGGGTAAGTGCCCCCCTTGGCAGGACAAAAGAAGAAGTTGGTTTTATCGTTGGTTTAAGAACCGAGATAGAAGATCGGGAATATCGAAAAATCATTCGAATCATTGACGCTGAACCACTAATTGATGACCATCTTCTCCGGTTGACGGAGTGGATGGCGGAATATTACCTTTGTTCGTGGGGTCAGGTTCTAAGTTCTGTGATTCCAACCTGTGCGGCCAATGAGAGCAATCCCCGTGGAAAATGGGTATACGAACCAAATGTGGATCTTTATTCTGAAAACCAAAAGCTGACCTCTGCCCAAATCAAGATCCGCGAAGTGCTTAGGCAGGCTACTGAGCCACTCACCCTTAAAGAATTACTGGCAAGGGCATCCATTGGCAGTAGTCCGGTGGATTCGTTGGTTAAACGGGGATTGGTGATAAAACGCCAAGAGGCGAAAACCGGGACACCCATAGAGCCTTTGGATTCCCAACCACCCCTCCTAACCGAAGATCAGCAGGCGGTTTTTGCTCAAATTCGCATCCTTTTAAACCAAGGTGGTTTCAAACCCATTCTCCTCCGTGGGGTTACGGGGAGCGGCAAAACGGAAGTCTACCTCCAGGCCATTCAGGAAGTCCTTACCAAAGGACTTCAGGCCTTGGTTTTGGTCCCTGAGATCAGCCTCACCCCCCAAACGGTGGCCCGTTTTCAAGGGCGGTGTGGGGAAACCGCGGTTCTGCATAGCAATTTATCCCCCGCCGAAAGAGGCCGCTATTGGCGGAGGGTGGCTTCAGGGGAAGCCGGCGTGGCGGTTGGAGCCAGAAGCGCCATTTTTGCCCCGGCGCGTAAATTGGGGCTTATTATTGTGGATGAGGAGCATGAAGGCTCTTTTAAGCAAGAAAACACTCCTCGTTATCATGCCAGGGATGTGGCGGTAATGCGCGCTAGGATGCTGAAAATCCCTGTGATTCTAGGATCCGCAACACCATCCCTCGAATCATGGCACAATGCCCAAAAAGGACATTACCAACTTTTGGAAATGCCTCGCAGGGTCTTAAACCTTCCTATGCCCAAGGTAGATCTTATTGATCTTAGATACCAACCTAGGCCAAAGGGGGAACCAAGGGCTCTATCTGAACCGCTGGCCCATGGAATCCATGAAGCACTCAAAGCGAAAGGCCAAGTTTTACTCCTCCTCAACCGACGGGGCTGGGCGCCCCAGGTTCTTTGCCCTAAATGCGGCACAGTTGTTCATTGCAATTTTTGTGATGTACCAATGACCTATCACCGAGGGGAAAACAAACTCCGGTGCCATCATTGTGCTTTCAACCAGAATTACGAAATCAAATGTAACAAATGTGCCACCGATACCATGCTTTTCCGGGGCATTGGAACCGAGCGACTTGTCGAGGAACTGACCGCCAAATTTCCAGGGCGAGTGATTCGGCGCATGGACAGCGACACCGTTCGAAAGCCAGGAAGCCACCAGTTGATCCAGGATGCGTTTCGCCAGGGACTGATTGATATTTTGGTGGGGACACAAATGATAGCCAAGGGGTTGGATTTTCCCAATGTTCAATTGGTAGGTGTCATCCACGCGGATATTGGCCTTCAACAACCGGATTTTCGGGCCGCCGAAAGGACTTTTCAATTGCTTGCCCAAGTGGCCGGCAGAGCGGGGCGAAAGGAGAAAAATGGCCGGGTTTTGGTGCAAACCTACCAACCGGAACACCCCTCGATCATCCTAGCGTCCAAACACGACTTTTTAGGCTTCGCCAAATACGAACTCGAACATCGCAAATTATTGGGTTATCCCCCTTTCCAAAGGATGGCCCGCATTGTGGTTCGGGGCCTTGTCGATCAGGAAGCAGTCGATTTTGCCGATCAAATTGGCCGCATGGCTCGAAATGCCCATGTTCAAGAGTCCCAAAACGACAAATCCGCTTTCCGGGTTTTGGGGCCAGCACCGGCCCCCGTCGCCCGCATCGAGAACCACTATCGCTATCACATACAGTTCCAATCGGATTCCCCTGCCCTGCTTCACCGGATCTTAAGGCGATTGGGCATGGTCAATCCCCCCACCGCGAGATTGGAAATGATTATTGATGTTGATCCCCAAACCATCCTCTAAAACCGATTTACCAA
>SIAL01000134.1 GCA_009691815.1 Gemmataceae bacterium
TACCAAAAGACTCGTACCAATCGTCTTCGCAGGGAAGGTGCCGGTGGCCGTACCACCCAAGGTCACCGTGTCTCCCGAAACGATCCCCACCAACACGGAAGAGGTTTGATTCATGGTGGCGGTATTGTTACCATCGTAAACCTTGTTGGCCGCCGTGGTTCCCGAAACGGTAAGACCCTTGGCCGTGATGTCCGCCGTGGTTGTCGGTTGAGTCAGGAGGTAGTTGGCGGAATCCGTACCCGTAAGCGTCATCCCGGCTATGGTTACCAAAAGGCCCGTGCCGATCGTCTTGGCGGGGAAGGTACCGGTGGCAGCGGAAACATCGAGACCGATGCTATCGCCGGAGACTGTGTTTACTAAAGCGGAGCTACCCGTGACTAATACCGCCGTGGTGTTACCGTTATAAACCTTGTTGGCCGCCGTCGTTCCCGAAACGGTAAGGACCCGTTGATTTACAATCAGCGAGAAGTTTTGGTTGAAACTTGAGGCAACCTTGTTGGAAGCGGTGATGACAAAGTTGTGGGTGCCCGCCCTTGGGGTCCCCGTCAGAACACCCGAAGAGGCATTCAGAGTCACTCCAGCCGGTATTCCCGTGGCGGAAAACACCAGAGGAGCAGGATCGTTATTGTCCGGATCGCCGGTGGCGATGACCGTAAAGGTCCAGGAATCCCCATAGGTGATGGTGGTGGTGGCTGCGCTGGTGATCACCGGGGCGGTGGGCGTGATCGACCCAGCAAGGATCAGGCCACCTGCCTGGCCCGTGGCCCCGGCCGTAAAGCGGGTATAGAAGTTGTTGTTGGTGGTATCGGTAAGGGGGGTCAAAAGACCGCCATCGGCGGTGGACCCGGTGATGCTGTAGTTGGCGCTTACCGCCCCCGCTGTGGCAACCCCACCCCGTAGCGAAGTGGTGGCCCCGGCGTTGACGGTTGCCCCGTTGTCCCAAAGGGGACTGGAGACGAGGTAATTGCCACTCGCCAAAGCGGTAACCCCCGCGCTGCCGACTTGATCGGTCGCGGTATCGCCGTAAACACTATTGCCCGTGCCGACGGTGCCATTGGCCGTGGCAGCCCCGTTCACCCAAGTAACCGCGCCAACATTAGCCGTGGTGGAATTGTCCCAATTGGGGCTCACAATCACATAATTGCCATTGCCGGTTAAGGCATTTACACCGCCGCTGGCCACTTGGTCGCTGGCCGTGGAGCCAACATAGCTATTGCCGGTGGCAACCGTTGCAGAGGTGGCAGCTGTGCCGCTGGCCCAAGTGGCTGCGCCCACATTGGCGGTCCCCCCATTGTCCCAGTTGGGCGAGGCGATGACATAGTTTCCGTTACTAAGCGCGGCAATTCCACCACTGGAAACATTATCCGTCGCGGTGGATCCAATGGTGCTGTTACCACTGGCAACCGTTGCAGAGGTGGCAGCTGTGCCGCTGGCCCAGGTGGCGGCGCCGACATTCGCCGTGGTGCTGTCCCAGTTGGGACTGGAAATGACATAGTGGCCATTACTCAAAGCGATTGCTCCGCCAGAGCCAACCTGGTCGTTGGCGGTCGATCCCACAAAGCTGTTGCCGGTGCCAACAGCGCCGGTCACCCCCGCAGTTCGGCTACCCCAAGTTACCGCACCAACATTGGCTGTAGCACCGTTATCCCAAAGACTTGTTACCACGACATAGTGGCCGTTTGCGCCTGTCAAAGCCACCACCGAGGTACCTACGGCATCTCCCGCAGTGCTACCAACAAGGCTGTTGGAGGCACTAATGTTTCCAAATAGGGTAGCCGTTCCACTGCCCCGAGTGGCGGCACCAAAGGTACCACCCCATGCGGGGCTTTTGATAACAAAACTGCCATTGTTTAAGGCGACCACACCACCGCTACTCACAAAATCGGTTGCCGTTGATCCCCCAATACTGTTCGAGGCGAGGTCGACAACCCCAACTGTTCCCGCACTTCCATCTCCCCATGTCGCGGCCCCATTACCAAACCCATAAGCAGGGCTGGAGATTACATAATTGCCATTGGTAAGGACAAAAACACCGCCGCTGCCGACGGCAAATGCGTTTCCACCCCCCGCCATACTGTTTGCGGTGGCGACTTCACCACTTCGCCCTAGGGTCCCTGAAGTGGCACCCGCCACCCAAGTCACCGCACCGGCATCCGTAGCACTACTATCGATATTATCCCAGCCGGGACTGGCAACCACGAAGTTGCCATTCCCCGTAAGGGCCTTCAGGCCCCCACTGCCTACCTGATCGCTTGCGGTGGTGCCCACCAAACTATTGGTGCTGCTTACCGCCCCAAAGGTCCCGCTGGTGCCATTTCCCCAAGTAGCTGCGCCTATATCGGCAGCTGCGCCGTTCCACAAGGGACTGGCCACGGCATAGTGACCGTTTGAAAGAGCCACCACACCCGCACTTCCCACTTGGTCGGTGAGCGTGGTACCGACAAGGCTATTGGTGCTGCTGACGGATCCGGCTACTCCGGTGGAAGCGCTTCCCCAGGTCACCGCGCCAACATTGGCGGTCGCACTGTCCCAGTTGGGGCTGGAAATCACAAAATTGCCGTTGGTCAGGGCGGTTACCCCTCCCGACCCAATATTGTTGTTGGCACTTGAACCTTTGATGGTGCTGATGAGAGCCCCAGTGGAGCCGTTGTAAAGATAGACCGCCCCGGCATCCGTGAAGGCCGAGTCATCAAAGGGTGCGGTGACCACCACATTGCCACCGCTGGTAAGGGGCAAAATGACCGTTCCGAACCCGTTACCCGCCGAAGGGCTGGGATCGACAAAATTGACAAAGTTGGTGGGTGTCGTCCGATCCTCAAGGAATTCCAAGGCCAATACATTGCGGCGCGGTTTGCTAGGCCGACCCCCAATGGTTTTGGGGCGGTTATTGCGATTCCATTTCGAAGCTAAAAGATTCCAGAATCCCATGTTACAGTCCTCTAGAAGGCCAAAAGGGAAATGATTCCCGGAAGAAAAAAAAGAGAAGGAAACACGACACCTATTGTCTATTGAATAGACAATGACAGGGAAGGACAACCCTTCGCGGAGGACACCCGACTCTTACTACCACCAAAAATCGGCCTATTCAAAGGCGGACTGGGCTTGGTAATTAAGGATAAAGGCGCAACCTACCGAGAAGCCGAGATCTGTCTACACAGTTCCCGTGTCTCCGAAGTCTGGCATATTCATTAAGATTACATCAAGCCATATAAACCCGCAATGCCGACGGTACCGATTTTTTGAATTTTTCCGATTTTCACTCAAGAAAAAATTGCGAATGAGATTGTCCCTATTTATTCAGGACTTTAACGCCCTTTCCCCCTTCCCAGAAAAAACCAAGTCTCCCTTCCGGAAATGAAACGGTTTACCTGCAAGGGCCAAGGGAAAAATCCTCTCCCAATCCCTCAACCCATTTGGTCGAAAGGGGACTCGTTTGGATCCCGCCACTACCTTCCCTAAGACAATGGTAAGACCCCAGACTTTCACCAACCTTTCCCCTCGAAGGAGTTCTCCCCATGCCGATGAAATTTCGCCTTTTTATCATGATGGTCTTGGAGTTTTTCATCTGGGGGGCATGGCTTCCTTTGATCTTTGGTTACCTCCCCAGCCTCAAATTTTCCCCCTGGGAACAGTCTCTGATTCTCAATGCCTTTCCGGTGGCCGCGATTGTAGGAATGTTTTTCTCCAACCAATTTGCCGATCGCAACTTTGCGGCGGAAAAGTTTCTCGCCTTTAGCCACCTCATCGGGGGCTTAGCAATCCTCGGCTGCGCCTATTATCACCAGTTTTGGCCCTTCTTTGGGCTCATGTTGGTGCATTGCCTCCTCTATGTCCCCACGATATCCATTACCAATTCCATCGCCTTCGCCAACATGAAGGACGCCCAAAACGAGTTCGGCATCGTCCGCATGGGAGGCACCATCGGCTGGATCTTGGCCGCTTGGCCCTTTACCTTTATCCTTGTCGATTGGGCTGCCGTGACCAAGGCAAACCCCCAAGGGATTGTGGACTGGGTGGGGACCGTTCTCCATAACGGGCTAAAAGGAGCAGACCTTCAGGATGCCACCAAATGGACTTTCATAGTCGCGGGGATTGCCTCACTTACCCTTGCTGTTTTTAGCCTTTCGTTGCCCCATACTCCTCCCAAAAAAGCCGAGGCAGGCTCCGGCAAAAGCCTTGCATGGCTTGAAGCTGTCAAACTCCTCAAACACCCTTTCGTCCTAGTCCTTTGGGTGGTTACCTTCATGGATGCCTTCGTCCACAACTGTTACTTCAACTGGACGGGAACCTTTCTCAGTGCCGACCCCGGCGCCGGGGGCGTGGGCATCCCGGGCAACTGGATTATGCCTGTAATGTCCATTGGTCAAATCGCCGAGATTGTCACCATGGTTTTCTTGGGACTTACCCTTAAAACCCTTGGCTGGAAATGGACCATGGTGGTCGGGGTCTTGGGCCATGCTCTGCGCTTTGCCATCTATGCCTTCTATCCCCAAGAACATAGTTTCATCATCGTTGTGCAGGTGGTCCACGGCATTTGCTATGCCTTCTTCTTTGCCACGGTCTATATCTTTGTGGACGAATTCTTCCCCAAAGACGCCCGTTCCAGCGCCCAAGGCCTCTTCAATGTGATGATCCTTGGCGTCGGTGCCTTGGTGGCGAACTCGGTCTGTCCCTACCTGCTGCAAGAGGTGTTTACCAAAGACAAGGTCATCGATTTCAGAAACCTTTTCCTTGTTCCCTGCTTTGTCTCGCTGGTGGCGGCAACCCTTTTGGCAGTTTGCTTTAACCCGCCCAAAAAGAGTGCTTAGGTTTTTTTGGCGATTTTCTGATTCGACCGAGGAAGGTCCATGAGTGCCATCAGCTGGGTTTGGGTTGTCCTTGGATTGGCCCTTGGGCAAGCCCAAACCCCTGAGAGCGTGGCCAAGACCCGCCAGCCGGTGGTCCTCACCGACGCCGCCCGCATCCTTCACGAATCGGCCTTGGTGGTGGATGCCCATAACGACCTCCCTTGGGCCATGCGTGAAAAAGACGGTCCCAACTTTCGCTCGATCGACCTCAGAAAAAACCAGCCCGCCCTTCACACCGATATTCCCCGGCTTAAAAAGGGGAATGTCGGCGTCCAGTTTTGGTCGGCATGGGTACCAGGTGACACCCGTAAAAAAGGAACTTCCATTCGCGAAACACTCTTGCAAATCGACACCATTTATCACCTAATCGAAGCCTATCCCGAAACCTTTGTCCTCTGCCAATCCGTGGCCGAAATCGAGGCTGCCCGCAAGGCAAACAAGGTCGCCTCGCTTATTGGCCTTGAAGGTGGCTATTCCATCGACAACTCCCTTGCCGTCCTTCGCACCTATCGCAAACTTGGCGCCGTCTACATGACACTCACGCATGGCGAAACCCTCGACTGGGCCGATTCCGCCACTGACAAACCCAAACATAATGGACTCACCCCCTTTGGCCGGGAGGTGGTTTTGGAAATGAACCGGCTTGGGATGATGGTTGACATCAGCCATGTTAGCCCTGATGTTATGAGGCAGGCCATCCAAGTCAGCAAGGCCCCCGTGATCGCTTCGCATAGTTCCGCCTTTGCCCTAGCCAACCATCCGCGCAATGTTCCCGATGATGTCCTTACCATGATCCGAAAACAGGACGGGGTGGTCATGGTCAATTTTTATTCAGGCTTTGTCGTGCCCGAGGCGGTCCGAATCACCCGCAATATGTTCGAACGCGCCCGAAAACTCCGTGAACAATTCCCCGATGACCGGGCCTATCAAGAAGCGATGAGCGCCTACCGTAAAGAAAACCCGATACCCCCGGGCACCATCCACGATGTCGTCGATCACATCGACCACCTAGTCAAGGTCGCAGGCATCGACCATGTTGGCCTTGGTTCGGATTTTGACGGCATCCCCACCTGCCCCAAACAACTCGAGGATGTTTCAACCTATCCCCTCCTTACCCAAGAGTTGCTCAACCGTGGCTATCCACCCGAGGCGATCAAAAAGATCCTTGGGGGCAACATGATGCGGGTCTTCAAAAAGGTCGAACTGGTCGCCCGGGAAATGACCCGAGACCTGAACAAGGCCGACCCAACGCCACTTCCCCCAAGCGGAGCCAAAGCACCGTGATCGCCTTTGTAAATTGTTTGTTGTTAATGAGCCTGTTGCAGGCCGTGGAAGGCATTAAGGATATAAAAGACCTAATTGATCTACAAAACCGACCGATTTTGGATGCCAAAGCTCCATTGCCCAAAGCGGTTTGTTTGCTCTTTTTAGGTGTCGAATGTCCGGTAAGTAACACCATGTCCCAGGAGTTTGCCCGGCTTCACAAGGAATATAGCCCCAAGGGCGTTTTGCTTGTCGGCGTTTATCCCGAACCCGACTTTAGCCCCGCCAAGGCGGCCACACACGCCAAGAAATACTCTTTGGCTTTCCCCATTGTCCTAGATCCCAAACAAACGCTCGCGGGTCAGGCAAAAATCACCATTGTTCCCGAGGCTGCGATTCTGGACACGAAGGGCAAACTCCTGTGGCATGGCCGAATCAACGACCTGTACACGCCCGAGGGCAAAAAGCGATTCGCCCCCACCACCCACGATTTGCGAAACGCCTTGAACGCGTTGCTACTTGGGAAAGATCTTCCCCCCCCGGCGGGCAAGGGGTACGGCTGCCCCTTGCCCGAGTTAAGGAACTAAGCAAAAAGGCTCCTGCCACTTTTTTGCAGCTTGCCCGAATTCGCCGCACCGATTACTCGACGCCACGCAACACTCAAAGGCCGGCTTACGCCGCCGCACCCTGACCCTTTTCTTCTCCATGGGATCATCCTTAACCGGTTGCTTGCACCCGATCCAATTGGATCGGATGGGTGGCATTGATGCCCATCGCGGCCACCGCCCCCACCACCTGAACAATAGCGCAAAGGAGAAAGACGGCGTTCCACCCCATCATGGGGTCGTTGGGGTACATTTCCTTGACAAGGATAAAGATTTCCGGGGCCAAGGCGGCACCGATGTTCCCCCACATGTTCCCCCAGCCGACCACGGAGCCCACATACTTGCCTCCCACATCTTGGCAAAAGGCCCAAAACGCGGGGTTACCCATGTCGGTCGCCATCGCCACCACGCACATCACCAGGGTGACCAGAAACGGATCGCCAAGAAACAGACAACTAAGATAGGATATGCCGACAATTACCCTAGACGCTGCCATCGGCAAAGCTCGGCCCCATTTTGGCCCCATGAGCCTAAAACAACGATCCGTCACCCAACCACCAAAGAACATTCCGATGATGCCAAAATAGAGGGGAAAGGACTGGTAGAACGCGCGGATTTCCAAGGGCGTTTGAAACACCTCCTCTAGATAGCCGGGCAACAGGGTGATCAAAAACACCCAAGCAAAGTTGCTTAAAAACTGCACCAGCGAGGCCAACCACAGGCCCCCGCTCTTGGCAAGGACCAAGAGATTGGGGAAAGTTGGCTTGGAGACATCGGCGACCACACCCTTGCCGTTGATCAGGTCGATTTCACCTTGGTTGACGGCGGGATGAAGTTCCGGTCCGTCACGATACCAAAACCAGAAAACCACCGATCCCACCATGCCGAAGAGTCCATAAATGACGAAAGGCCTACGCCAACCATCGACTGCCCCGGCGGCAAGGAAAGTGGTTAACATGGGGGCGATGGCTCCGCCCAACCGGCCCCCCACCGCCACACAACCACTGGCCAAACCTCGACCAGAAAGGGGGATCCAGCGCCGCACAATGCCATTGGCCAGCGGATAGGCTCCCGCCTCGAATAACCCACAACCCAGCCTGAGCAGGAGAAATGCCGTGAAACCACTTACCATACCCATCAGGCCGGTACAAAGCGACCAAAAGAAAAGGTAGCAGGCAAGCACCACTCGGGGGCCATAGCGGTCCCCTATCCATCCCGCAGGAATCTGGCAAAAAGCGTATGCCCAGAAGAATGCCGATAACAATCTGGCAAATTGGATATCGGAAAAGTCCAAGTCTGCTTTGATAGAACTGCCGACGATGCTCAGGCACACCCGGTCGAGATAGAGCATGAGCGCCACCAAGGTGGTGATGGCAATCATACCATGGCGGATGCCGGTCGGTTTTTCCGGGGTTGTCAAAGCCACACCTCTGGTTGGGTTCCAAAAGGAATAATCCAGACATCCTACCACAAGGAGAAGGCAAATCGAAGGAAAAGGAAACGACCTTAACTTGGCCTCCCTAAGGGCACCCCAAGGGGAGAGGTTGCCCCGGCCAGGACTTGGGGGGTTAAGGACATCAGGCGACCTGCCGGGTTTGCTTTTGGCAAAATGGGTCCGGTTTTGGTTGTTTTTTGTGCCCAAATGGCACAAAAAGCCTTTGGCAGGACCAAAAGGGAAAAAATTCCAGCCTCAAAACCCATTGTCTCCTTGACGATGGGGCCCCTCAACCGGGACAATAGCCTAACACACCCGGGGTGTAGCTCAGCCTGGCTAGAGCGCTTGGTTTGGGACCAAGAAGTCGCATGTTCGAATCATGTCACCCCGACTG
>SIAL01000135.1 GCA_009691815.1 Gemmataceae bacterium
CCATGGGGCGTGGCCTGGGTGGCAAACGCCCCTCCCCCACGGGGCCAAACGCCGTTCCAACAAAAGTTCCCAAATCTTAATTTTTTTCATAATGGCCTTTTCAACCGATAGGGGTCAGGATAGTATTCCACAAAGGCCTTTCTCTCATGAAGGGTGTTGTTGTTTTTTTTGTTCCCGTTTTTTGGAGGATTTTTGCATGTCTCACTCTCGTGAGGTATCCCCTCGAAGGGGTTTTACCCTGATTGAGCTTTTGGTGGTGATTGCCATCATTGCCGTTTTGATTGGCCTTCTTTTGCCCGCTGTCCAAAAGGTCCGCGAGGCAGCCAATAAAATGTCCTGTACCAACCAACTTAAGCAGCTGGGCATTGCCAGCCATGCCTGTCATGACACCACCGGAAAATTCCCCTATGGAATCAACCGTAACGACGGAGCCTTTCCCCGTGATGATCTCACCCTAGTCAACACTCGTTGGCCCATTTTTTATCAGATGCTTCCCTTTCTTGAACAGGAAAACCTGTACAAAATGTGGGACAGGTTCAACTATGGCAACAACGAAAGATTTCCCGCCGCCCCCACTGGGGTCAGATGGAATCCCCAATGCTTCACTAGGCAAATTGTGAAGTCCTTGGTTTGTCCCTCAAACTTGCCCTCGACTCCGATGAACGCCGCCGTCAGTCCGGCCGATAGCGACCATTATTTCATCAATAGCTACTACGGCAACTCTGGGCGCCGTTCCTATCCAAGGAACAACGCATCTCGCCCATCCCTGTTGTACCCCATTGTGGGCGGAGGCATAGTCGCCACCGGGGAGGGGATGTTTTTCCGCAATACCGCGACACGGATGGCGGATGTGCTTGATGGAACCACCAACACCCTTCTTTTTGGTGAGCGCCATTTTTACGACCCGGTTTTTGATAGGGATCCCAATATCGATGACAGAATCGCCGATTGGGGCTGGTGTTGGTTTGGAGGCGAAGGCGATTGCCACCTTGGTGCCGGGGTGCCGATCAACTTTAAGATGAATGCCGCCGCCGTCAACCAACAAACCTTTGAGGATCGAATCAACGCTTACGGAAGCGGCCACACGGGTGGTGCCAACTTCTGTATGACCGATGGTTCGGTTCGTTTCATCCGGGAGACCCTGCCCGTCCTCAACCTGATTGCCCTTAGCACCAGGTCCAGAGGCGAAGTGGTTTCTCCTGACTAGGGTTTTGGCAATGTCCCTACCCTCCCGGTTGCAAAACCGGGGGGTATCGTATTTTCGAAAGGATCCGTTTGTTATTGGCAATGCCTCTTTGTTACCCAAGTGGTACACCCCCATGGCTCGTGGTAATTATCTGTTATTTGGCTGCTTTTTGCTTGGAATGACCGGTTGTGGGGATGGCATCTCCTATTACGAGGTAAGGGGCACTGTCCGTCACAACGGGGTTCCCTTGGATAAAATCCAGGTGGATTTTTATCCGTCCATCAAGGGCCAACCCTCCGTAGCCATCACCAACCTTGAGGGTAACTATGTCCTGCAAGGCCCAAGGGGAATCGTTGGGGCGGCGGTCGGCAAACACAAGGTTGTTCTTCGTGACACAACCCTTTGGGGAACCACCATCGGCAGGTTCAACGAGGATAAAGACCTTTCGCTTGACAAGGATGGCAAACGGATCGTCAATCGGATTCCCAAAAGCAAAGAAAAAGGGAAAGATCTGGGAGACATTCAGGCCACTCCCTTGGAATTGGAAGTGGTTTCGGGCAAGAACACCATTGACATTGAATTGTCAAAGTAGCCCTTGGCCCAAACAACAAATAACAGGAACCAACTTTTTTACCAAGCGAGGAGAGGAATCATGATGTTCACGAATTTTCGAATGGGGGCGGTGGCCCTTTTTGGTATTACCCTAATGGGGTGCGGAGATGGAATATCCTACTCGGAGGTGACCGGGACGGTAAAGCTAAAGGGAGTGCCCTTGGATAAAATCCAGGTGGAATTTATTCCCACCACGAAAGGCCACCCCTCGGTGGCGATTACCGACGAAAAAGGGTTCTTTTCCTTGAAGGGCCAGAAAGGTGTCAACGGCGCGGTGGTAGGCAATCATAAAGTGGTCCTTAGGGACACCAACCTCTTGGGAACCACAATAGGCCGAAAAAACGAGGATGTCGATTTTTCCAAAGGCAAACCCAAGCGGATTTCTGAAAAGCTAGGAGACCTTTCGACCACCCCATTGGACAAAGAGGTCAAACCGGGGAAGAACACCATCGACTTTGACCTGTAGCCAATTGACCTGGCGAGGAGTAATCTTTGTGGAATGGACTAACCCGCCGTTGATGAGAGGTTTGGATAAATAATGTCCCAATCGGTCTCCCCCCCGGTTGTCGCCCCGCTGCGGGTCGTCTCCCTCGACCAATTCCGTGGCTGGACGGTATTGGCCATGGCCTTTGTCAACTATTTGGGCAGTTTCAAAGAAGTCCTGCCAGTTTTCAAACATCACCATAGCTACTTTAGTTTTGCCGATGCAGTGATGCCCCAGTTTTTCTTTGCGGTGGGTTTTGCGTATCGGCTCACCTTTGTCAAAAATCTCGAACGGCTCGGCTGGTCGGGAGCCGTGGCTCGGGTCGTTCGCCGAGTCTTGGGACTTTTCCTTATCGCCCTGATTGTTCATCAATTAAGTGGCAGTGTTGGAAATTGGGAGGACTTAAAGCGGCTGACTTTTTCCGAGTTTTTGGAGAAAGCCTGCAAACGAAGCCTGTTTCAGACGCTAACCCATATCGCAGTGACAAGCCTTTGGGTGCTGCCCGTGATAGGTTTGGGGTTTGGGCCCAGGCTCCTTTTTGCGGCGGGTTCCGGCTTGTTGCACCTGTGGCTTTCGTTTCGGTTTAACTACCAATGGGTTCATGCGGACCCCACGGGAATCGACGGCGGGCCCTTGGGCTTTCTCACATGGACCATTCCGCTGATCTTTGGAACCTTTGCCTGGGATTGGACCGCCCAAGCCAATGCCCCTGTTATTCACCCAGGCCAAAGCAAAAAAGATCCCCTCGTTCCGATTCTGGGCTGGGCAGTGGGATTGATGCTGCTTGCGTATGGTTTGTCCTGTCTCAATTTGCAATATTCCTCCTCCACCGATCCAAAGATCCATCTACCCGGACAATGGGCACCCAACGAGGCAGGGCGCATTTTCCTTGAGCCCCCGTTCTATCCTCCCACAGAACCGAAAAACATCTGGACCATGAGTCAGCGTGCCGGAAGCTTGACCTACCTCCTCTTTGGAGCAGGGTTTTCCTTGGCAACCTACGCCGTATTTGTGGTTTTAAGCGACCGATTGAAATGGTCATGGTCGGTGTTGGCAACGCTAGGCGGCAATGCGTTGGTGGCCTACATCCTTTTAGGGATGCTTGAGGATACCTTTCACAAATACACGCCAAAAGACTCTCCCCTTTGGTTTGCCGTTTCGACCTGGGTCATGGAGATTTCCTTGTGTTGGGCCATTTTGCGAACCCTCGAAAAACAGGGTGTTCGGATCCGGATGTGATCCAACGCCCCGGGGAAATCAAATGTAGTGGTTGTTTGGCCAAAATCCGGCTAGATTCTCTTTAAGCCGAAGATTCCTCCGGTTTCCCCCCCATCCTCGTTTCGAGGGCTCCGCCGATGAAGTCGATTACGCGTCGCAAATTTGTGGCCGCCTCCGCCGTTTTGGCGAGCGGTCCCCTAATCACCACGGGGCTTTTCGCCCGCCAGAGCCCTTCCGAGCGATTGCGCTTGGGCTTTATCGGTGTGGGAAAAATGAACTCCGGACATTTGGGCCATTTCCTGGGTCAAAAGGATACCCAAGTCGTTGCGGTTTGTGATGTCGACACCAAACGGCGTGTTCATGCCCAAAAGACCGTGGAATCGCGCTACGCCGATGCCAAAAAAAGTGGCGCCTTCAAAGGGTGTGCCGCCTACATCGACTTTCGCGAACTGATCGCCCGCAAGGACATTGACGCCGTGGTGATCGCCACCCCGGACCATTGGCACACCATCCCCGCCATCGAGGCCATTAAGGCCGGCAAGGATGTCTATTGCGAAAAACCGCTGACCCTGACCATTGGCGAGGCCAAACTCCTCATCGACGCGGTCCGAAAATATGACCGCGTGTTTCAAGTCGGCAGCCAGCAGCGCTCGGAGAGCAACTTCCGCTTGGCGTGCGAGCTGGTCCGCAGTGGCAAAATCGGCAAGCTGGAGGCGGTCTACGCCAATGTTGCCGGGCCGAGCAAACCTTGTGATTTGCCCGAAGAACCGATGGAAGAAGGTCTCGATTGGGATCGTTGGCTTGGGCCCGCTCCCAAGCGCCCCTACAACTCTGTCCTTGCTCCTCGGGGCGTTCACAACCACTTCCCCAATTGGCGAAATTACCGCGAGTATTCCGGGGGCATGATGACCGATTGGGGCGCCCACCATTTTGACATCGCCCAATGGGGCTTGGGCGCAGATGAATCCGGGCCGGTGGAGATCATTCCTCCCTCCGACCCCTCCACAGGCACCGGCCTAAAGTTTATTTACGCCAATGGTGTGCCGCTCATTCATGCCACCGAATACGCGCCCGGCAAGGCCGTCGATGGTATTGTGTTTGTCGGGGCCAAGGGACGGATTCAGGTCAATCGCGGCAAGATTTCCGCGGATCCCGAGTCGATCCTAAAGACCCCCACCGAGGAGATCTCGGTAAAGCTCTACAAGTCGGCCGGGCATCAACGCGATTGGCTCGACTGCATCAAGAGTCGCAAACGACCGATTTGCGATGTTGAGGTGGGCGCCCGAAGCGTGACGGTTTGCCATTTAGGCAACATCGGCTATTGGACGGGGCAAAAGTTCAAATGGGATCCCAAGGCTTGGAAATTTGTCGATGCCTCCAAAGAGGTTGAAGGCTGGTACGACCGCGAACGGCGAGGAGAGTGGCAACTGCCCACACTTTAAGAGCCCGGTTTTGGGTCGATGAAAAAGGTGCCACTGGGCACAAAACGCAAAGGTCCGGGAGCAAACGCCCCGGACCTTTTTTCATGGGCACTTGACCTACGCCACCGAGCGGTTGCTCAAACCCATTCGGCGGGTCTCGGTGATGGCTTCCCGAATGCGAGAGAAAGGCTCTGTCAAATCCAGACGCATCCCCGCCCCTTCTAGGAGTTGGAAAATCGGCAACTCGTCTTGAGGGTAATCCAAATGAATAGAGCAGGTTGCCTGAAAAGGAAGGTCGATCAATTTGCCCGAAGCCCCCAGTTGCAGCACCGGCACCTCTACTTGACGGCGCACCTCAAGGCCCAGCCCAAGGTCCGTAACCACAATATCCGCCGAATAAGAGGCTTTCTCGATGAGGTTTTTCCCCATCAATTCCCCCACCAGATAGGCATCGAGGGTCGGTCCGTAAAGAATCTGTTGAACCTTTGTCGGCTGGACCGGGCTGGTGAGTCGAAACTCAAGCGGTCTGCCTTGGGCATTGGTGAGCAGGTAACCGGCGATCCAGCCCACCGGGCCGTCCTGCAACAGGGTAAAAAAGCCCAGCACTAGCCCTTTGCCTTTGGGGCGGGCGGGTGCGACTTCTTGGGTGATTTGCGTGGTGATTGGGGAACACTCCGTCACGGTCGATCTCCGGCCAAACGATCCGACCCAAGCAGATTCTCGGGTCCTCCCGGAGAGAGTCTTCGGGATAAGTTGGCACCTCACTTTAGACCCGGGACAATTCCTCGTATGGAAAGTCGGCATCCGGGCCAACATACCTCTCTGATTCCCCGATTTATCCCATTCGCCCTGACCGGAATAATCGGTTCGGTGGATCATGGGGGGAGAACTTGGGGAATTTCCCAAGTTTGTTTTGGCCACCCCTTTGAGAATGGTTTGCGCCCCTAACCGACAACAGAATGATCGTCGCAGGTGAATACCCGCCGAGGAAAAAGGGGAAGGAGGCCGAAAAACTTGGCCCAGGTGGTGGAATGACCGGTGGCGGCTCTTCGGCAATCTTTGCATAACTTGGGATAGCCATCCGGGGCAAAGTAGACCCGCTCTCCATGGTTTTTCCGGTGTTCCAAAAGGGAGTCCGCTTTGAACCCCCGTTGGCCAAGCTCTTCCCTCAAGATCAAAAGAGCCTTGGCCTCCATTCCTTGGGCAAAAAAACAGTACTGATCCAATAGCTCTCCCTCCGAGGCTTTTTGGGCAAACGCATGGCATTTTTCGACATGGATTAGGCCGCTCAAAGAAAACTCCTATTTGGCAGGGGCGAATTCCTGACCAAAGCTTTTGCCCGGTTTAGGCCTTTGGAGCCAAGCGTTTTTCAAAAATGCAAAGATCATCACCATCGGCGTAATAGTCCGGCACACAGGCACACAGGGTATAGTCGTATTTGAGGTAAAATTGCCGAGTCCGTTCGTATTGAGAGGTGCCCGAGGTCTCAATGAGAAACAACCTAGCCCCCTCGCTTCGAGAATCGTCCTCGGCATGACGCAACAGGCGGCCACCTCTCCCCTTGCCCTGGACCTCGTTGGAAATCGCAATCCAATAGAGATACCAAGTTCGGTCGGTCATGGCGGCGGGGGCCCAATACGCATACCCGGTTATTATACCCTCTTCGACCAAGACGGAAGCCTTGTGTCCCATTTCCATCGTAACGGCAAAATAGTCGTCGAGAACCTCCTGCAGGGCTTCGACCTCAAGAGGCTTGAACATGGCGGTGCGAGCGGTCATGCGGAGGATCATCGGGATGTCGGCGGGTTCCACCGGTCGAATGAGGTCGGACATGAAACTCCCGTTGGATTAGGAACCAAATGGCTAATAGGAAAATTCTACAAAATGGCCCACCAACAACCGGGCCAACGGTCCCAAATGAGCAAAGTTGGCCTTTCTTTCGTGACGGCAAAAGAGTATTTGCGTCCAAACGGTGACCCGTCCCATGGTTTAAGGAGACGGGGGGTTTTGGATCCCGAATAGGGAGTGGGCAAGATGAAAAAGTATAACAGTGTTTGGAATCCGGTCGGAAAGTTATCTTTGGCCGCCTGCCTTGGTCTCTCCACAGGTGGTTTATTGACGGGTCAAGACACACCAGTTGGTAACCCCGCCGCCTTAGGCCAACCTCTGGGTCAGCAACAGCCCGCGGGTGCGCCCGGAACGCATGTGGTCGCCATGGTCAATGGCGAAAACATCACCCAAGGCGAGCTGGATCTATCGCTGAAACAGTTGGGGCCAAGCCCGATTCTACTGGGCACCAACCGCGTTCGCCAACAGCAACTGGAAGCCCTTTCGATGATGATTGACGACATCCTCATGAAACAATTTCTCAAGAAGAACGCCCCGGAGATCAAGGAAACCGAAATCGACAAGAAGATGGGGGACTTGGTTAGCGAGCTGAAAAAGGCCAACAAAACCCTCGAGGACATGCACAAGGAAAACGGTTTCACGGTGGACCAAATCCGCACAAACCTGAGAACCAAATTGCAGTGGCTCGCCTATGCCAGCTCGAAATACAACGAGGCCGATCTCAAGAAATATTGGGATACCAATCGGGACTTTTTCGATGGGGTTATGGTCCATGTCAGTCACATTGCCCTACGGACGCCCCCGGGAATGACCCCTACCGAGCGGGAAGACCTGTTCAAGCGGATGGCCAATTTAAGGCAGATGATCCAATCGGGCCAGCTCGATTTCGCGACGGCGGCGAAGAAGTATTCCCAGGAAGCCAGCGGTCAACAGGGGGGAGACCTTGGTTTCATTCCCCGCAAATGGGCGGTGGACGAGACTTTTGCGAAGACGGCCTTCACCATGAAGCCGGGCGAGCTTTCCCAGCCGGTGGTGACCGAATTTGCCATCCAGCTAATCAAGGTGAACGACCGCCGGGCGGGCAAGCCCAACGATTATAAACGGATCCATGATGATGTTCGGGAGTTTCACAACGAGGAGATGTTCCAGACACTTCTCGGGGGACTTCGCAAGTCCGCAAAAATCGAGATCTTCGTGCAATAAGCCACTATTCCTTGCTTATAGGCAAAAACCAATCACATTACCGATCAGTCGGGGGACGGCGCGGCCCGTGCAGGAATTCGTTCCTCCCGGGCCGCGTTTTTTTTCTCCGAAATCAAAGGCTTCAGGCCCCAATGGCATTAAATTAAGCCCTAACCTAATATTTTGTCATGATTTGCAACTTGAAATGGGTCCAAACTGGATTGTGCCTACGACTTCAAAACCCACTCGACCGCATAAAACGATATACTCACCCTTTTCCACCCATATTTGTCCGTCACTGACGATTCCGGCTCGTAAAGTCCAAAAGGTCCCCATCCTCTTTTACTCGTTTCACCGACGAATTTTGGGTATTCCTGTTTGTAACAAGACGGAGGGGGAATTGACCTACGAATGAACGAAACCTAGGCGAGCGGTGGGCGGAAGCCCATGGATTCTATGGTTCGTATTGCGTGGGAGGAAAAGGTTCAGGTTAGGTAAAAGCGACGGGCGGGATTCGTTCATCCCGGGGAATCCTTGAAAAAAC
>SIAL01000136.1 GCA_009691815.1 Gemmataceae bacterium
GATTTTACTTTAAGAAATCCTTCAACAAAAAAGTGCCATCCGATGACCAGTCGCAATGCAACCAAAAGCACGATAGCTGTTGTGGAGATCCGGTTCATCGGAGAAAAGCCTTCCCAATATTTGCCATTTCAAGAGGAAACTAACATATCATTCATTGAACCTAAAACCAAGGGTTTTCCCCCCTTTGTTTTCTCCAATAAAAGAAAACCTAACGAGGGATTATCCTGGGTCAATTTTTCCGCCAAACCTGTTCCTGCCACAAATACCGCAGTGGATAGTGCATCCGCTGTGGCGGAATCCGGGGCAAAAACCGTGGCGGAATCCAAAGAGTCTGAAGGATAGCCTGACCTTGGGTCAAGAACATGACCATAGGTTTTTCCATTCACTTCGAATTTATTAAAGGTCGTGGCGGATGTTCCAAGAGCACCATCCTTTAACCGAAGTTTGGCCATGGATTCCCCAGTTAATGGATGATTCACCTGAACCACCCAGCCTAATTCTTCGGAGGGAGAGTCTCCTTTAGAGTATATGCTGCTCCGTCCACTGTGGATCAAAAACGAGGCGTCTGGCATTCTTGAAGTTAACCACTTTGCGGCATAATCGATAGCGAATCCTTTGCCAATCGCTCCAAAATTCCAATCCACCGCGCTTCCTAAATGTTTGATTTTGCGTTGGGTGGGATGAAATTCCAATTTTTGCATACCCGATTGGGAAAGAATGAAATCAATTTCCGTTTGTAAAGGCACCCGAAATGGCCCACGCAAAAATCCCCAAGCCTGAATCAGGGATCCCATTGTGGGATCAAAGGAACCATTGGTTTGTTGCCAAAGGTTTCTAGATTTGGTACACAATTGCCAAAGAGGTTCGCTTAACGATTGCCAATCTCCAAGCTGACCGTCCCGATTGATTCGGCAGACTTCGGAGGTGGATTGATACGCACTTAGCAAACATTCCAAGTGATCTATGAGGTCAAAAGCATTATTGGCCAGAATATGGATATCAGGCAAACCAAACGGAAAAGTCCATTCGAACACCGTTCCCATGGCTTTTCGGGAAAAACGAATGAGCTGGGTTTCCACTGGCACCGGATTTGGGAGCTGTTGCGTTTCCAACAACCCCTTAACCGTTTCCATCCCTTTGGAAATCGCTCTTGGATGGAAAAAATTTCGCCGATCCATTTGTCCAAATTCCGCTAATCCTCACCAATTACCATTTCACGATCGCTTGGATCGATGTAGCGAGTATGCCTTTCCAACGCCAAAATTACGGTTTTTTCATCCCGTCCATCCGCGGAAACAGCAGTGGCAGGGAGAATCATCCGTCCATCGTCCAATTTCATTTTTACAAAGAAAGTACCTTCTGGTTTCAATCGAACAGGTTCTCCCTTTACCAAAACGCGAGCATTGGGGGCGGTTGTGCCCGTTATATGGACTTCCGCTTCCATGTTCAGCAATAGTTTGCTGTTACTCGATCCGGCTGGGGCCCCGGAGGTGGGCGCCGAAGCAATGGACCTTTTCATTCGGTCTTCGAGGAATCCCATAGCTTCCCCACTAAGGGCAACGGATCCCAAACTGGCAACCAAAGCGGCTGCATTGTCCATTGTCATGCCGCCCTGTTCTTGATTTGGTAGAATTTGCCCAGCATGGGGTGTGACCAAAGGCCCTGAGGTCTGCCCAAGAGAGTAATATTTACCATCCCTAGACCTGTAACCCAAATCAACTTGAAGTTTTTTGCCTGCCCCTCCTGATTCCAAAAACCAAGAGGTCGTTCCAAGGGGCAAATGGATTTCTTTAACAATATGTCCCGCCGTTCTACCATGATCGGCACGGGACAAATCGATAAGTCGAAGGACAAATTGCGCTCCTGCCCAATCCATACCCAAGGCTATTTCAGCTTGTTGGTGCGTTTGAACATTGAAATTCCAAACGCATTTAAGCCAATTAACATCAAGAATAACCAAGCTAACTCGATCGGGTTGCAATTTAGAACTATCGCTTTTTAGAGGTGACCCAGCACTAGATGCGGGAATGGCCACACTGGCTTTTGGGACTGGAGCAGTTTTCGCGGAAGCCTTAGAGGTAACTTTAGCAACCACCTGAGTAGGAGTGGCCACTGGTTTCGCAGGTACGGATGCGGTTTTGGAAGGAGTCATTTGGCCTTTGGATACCGGAGGTTGTTTAACCACCGGATTGGTTGGTTTTTGGAGAAATAATAATTTGGGTGAAACTTGGGACAAAACAGGTTTTTCCTTTTTGGGAACAACAACCTTAACAGGAGCTGCCTTGGAAACTACCGAAACAGGGGCTGCCCTGGAAACAACCTTAACAGGGGCTGCCTTGGAAACAACCTTAACAGGGGCTGCCTTGGAAACTACCAGCTTTGGAGGGTGGGATTTGGGAGCTACCGCTGCCTGTTTTTTTTCGATTTGCAAAATCAAATTCTTTTTTGGCAGAGAAATGGTTCCGGAAATACCCAATTTTTTTGCAAGCGAATCCAATTCCGATCGGGAAAGGTTTTCGAGAGCACTAAGGGACGACCCATGTGGCATTGTATTTTCCTTCGAAAATTGGGGCGAGTTTCGATGTTATTACCCTACAAAGGGAGGGAATAATTGGCAAGGTGGTACAGCGGTATATCATTTGATATTTTTGCTGCTACTTTGTAACATATAGATTGCCATTCATTATCATCCAGTGGCCGGGAAAACTGCAAACATAAGGATACCGGCCTGGGATTTTGGGAACCTCAAAATAGACTGTAAACTTTTCCCCGGGGGAAACCACATCCGTGTAACAAATCACTTGGGATCCTTCAGGAATGTAATGGCGCAAATAGGCATCCGGATCCGAAATTTGTCGATTGACTTTATCCCCAAATGGTGCCAAGGCTCCTTGTGCCAATAAAACCCAATTGTGTGGTACCGCATCTGGGTTTTCAAATTCCAACGCCAAAGTTTCGCCTGCTTTTGCCATGAGAATTGAAGGGCTAAAACTCAAATTGGCACCTGCTCGCATTACAATTTTCCGGGCATTAGGCTTCGGGTGTTTCCAAGCATTGTTAACCGTTTTTCCAGCCATTTTTAGGTCTTGATCAATGGGATGAATCATTGGGGGGCGAGTTGTTTTTACATAATCCTTGATTTCCGTGAAATCATCTGCCAAGTTGTGGACGGTTAAAAAAACATCCTTTGCATTATTTTGCCAGGGTTTCACTCGAATCTGGAGTTGGTTGACCCGACCAATGGTGGGGATTTCAACGAACAGTTCCTTGTTTCCCGGCATAATATGAATGGCTTTTATGGGCAGGACATCATGTCCCTTTGTCATGGGAGACGATGGGGAATATTCCGCCGAACCATAAGCTGGGCTGTATCGATAATTCCAAGCAAGTGCGACGGCACTTTTTTGGATTTCCTCTGAAGTTTGGGCAACCGGTTCCGTAAAGCGGATCCAAACCCCATTCGCGTGGGCTCGAACCTGACTCGGAAGATGTAGGGGGCCGTTGGTTCGTCGTACCCTTTGAAGGTTGCCGTCTTTAGAGGCATAGGTGCCCCATCCCTGCATGCCTGCGACATATAAGTGGCCGTCAATTGGATTAAATCTACCTCGATGGACCCCCGATTCAAAATCTCCCGGGAGTTGAATAAACGCCCCTTGTGGTTGCCCTTTTACCTCATCCTCAAGAAGCAAAAATTGCGAACAGGTGCCGTAGGAAAAGTGCAATTTAAGGCCATTTAGCCCCACCCAATTTTTCGAAGCTATTTCCGTTTGTCCTCCCGAGGAATTATCCAATCCCCGAGGTAAGTAGACCAAGGGAAGGTCCGGGGCCTTACCCCCTTTTGGTCCGCCATAACCATAATATCCACCTTTTTTAATCTTGCAAATCATGCTCGTTGGAGTCCATTCCCCTTCGGAACAAGGAACAGTAATGCCCCCCTTACTGTCGAGTCCAATGCCATCGGGATTGCGAAATCCCTTAGCAAGAACCTCCATGGAACGCCCATTTGCGGAAATACGCATGACGCCAAGATTACTGGATGCTGTCACAAAACTGCCATCTTTATCTTGCTCCAAACCACAAATGTAATCGTGCCCGCCGGGACTGGTTGTCCAACAGTTTGCAAAACATTCATGATAATCGTACTCGCCATCTCCATTGAGGTCGTGGAGTTTGGTAATCTGATCGCGGCCCAAAACATAAGGGATTCCTTCAAGGACACGCAGACCCAGCGCTTGGTGGATTCCCGTACCCACTTTACGCCAGGTCGCTTTTACCGATTTAGGGTCCGTTCCGCTGATCCTCCAAATTTCGCCCTGCATGGTACATAAAAGGACATCACCATTAGGAAGAAAATCAAGGTCACCCGGAAAGATGGGAGACTTCCATGGGTTCTTAAATGGAATAGCAAAGGTATCCACAGCAAAAGGGGATCCCTTCCCCATGGTGATGGGGGAATCCAATTGCTGGGGCATCCGAAGGGTTCCACCTTTTAAAGCAAGGGCTAGTGAATGTTCATCCAATGGCGCGGTTTCCCGAACTATTTTCTCCCCTACGATTTTGCAAGAATCTAGCCAAATTTTCCCGTCGACCTCGATGCGAAAAACGACAGAATTCCCAAAGCGATAAAACCCCTTGTATTGGGACAAAGGTGGCCAGTTCCATTGGCTAGGAGCCGACTCACTGGGCCCTTTGGGGATTAGTCCATCCATAAAACCGTGGCGAGTGTCGGAAAACCCCACAAAACCATTCTTCCAAGCCGCCTCAAATTGCAGGGTTTCCGGGTTGTAAACAACCGTATGTTGTTGGGATCCACCCAAATAGACTGCCACAGCCTTGGCAATGGTTTTGTTCCCAACGCGACAAACACCACTTAATAGCCCACCAAGATCGGTGTGATTCCACTGACCATTCCGCCATGAATCCTCATTTTGGTTTCCCCAGTGGCCATGAATGCCTTGGTCCAATCCGGGAAAAGGGGATACAAGATCGGGTTTATTATCCAAACCTGCAAGAAATGCGGACTGTTTTTGGTAAAACTCATAAAGCCTCTCCCGATTGGGGAACTTTCCGGAATTTGGCCAGTTAGCAGGATCGATTGGACCAGGCGGGAACTTTGTCTCCATTCTTTTCAGTTCGTGACCATGAAATCGCATCCATTCTTTTTGAAACCGATCACTACCTAGAGTGAGGAGGAAGGCGATGAGGTCAATTTTTTGATCGTCAGAAAGAGAATCCATTAGATTGGCGGGCATTAAAGACCCAACCAGTTTTTTTTCCTCAATGTCGGCGGATAGGATTTCAACTACTGTTTGGGTGGTGGCTTCTTTTAGTTTTATTTTAAGCGGTGTTTCCTCCACCAAATATCCTTGCAGAATCTTTCCCGAGGAAGTGGTGACCATCCAAGCTCGAAATTCCGGTTTGACCTCTTTTTGCGGCCAAAAGAGTGATTCCACCACTTGTTGGGGGGAAAGACATTGATTGAGTTTGTCCAGTTCTGGCCCCACTTGTCCACCATTGGTTCCTATCTTGTGACAGGAAACGCAGGCAAGTTTGGCATTTGAAAAAATAGCTGCCCCGCGAGTAGGATTTCCTTTGCTCCTACTTGCTTCCAAATAAGCTTGAACCGTTTGCAAATCCTTTTTTGAGTCGTTAGGTTCGGCGGATGATGGAGAGGCGGCTAGCAAATCGATCAATTGCCCCTTATCCGTTTTCCAAAAACCCAAAGTTTCCAAATCCCGAACCGGGAGAGCAACCCCGTGCCCATCGGTACGGTGAATCCCTTTACGGATTCGACACCATGCAAGATTTCCCATCGCGGGAAAGGAATGATCTGTTAGGCCACCTATTGCCAAAGGACCAGGATCGGCTTTGCTGTTTTTTCGCTTTAGAACAGCCGAACCGACAATTTTGCCGTCCACCCGAATTTCAGCCAAATTGTCACGGAAAAGAAAATCCACCCGATGGATGTTGGTACCCGTTGGTTCAAAATTGGTTTCAACATGGTCCGGGGTCATTCCGGGTAAATAGGCGGCGAGAGTTCCCGATCCGGGCTTTTGAAAAATCTCCCAATGGTAGTCGGAACTTTTGGGATCACAAGCGATCAATACTTGGTATTGGTTCGATTTTGTAAGGGTTCCCCTCCATTCCATGGTTAGGGGCAGAGTACGGTACTCTTGTTTACCAGGAAATATGGCTACAAGGCCTTGATTGGTACCGTTATTGGGCCCTTGAATGGTTGCTTTTGGTAAAGGTGTTAAGGGTAATGGGGGTTTTCCTTTTCCACCATCTAAAAGCCATTCCAATCCGTTTAGGTTGTCTAGCAGGGTTTCTTTGGCATCAAAATTGGTGTGGCCCAGAATGCCAAGGGGCCCTTTATAGCCAGATTTTCGAATTAGGGCCAAACACTTAAGATCCTCAGAGCCTTGCCCCAAAGGTAAAATCTTTCGGCCATTTCGATCTCCACGAATGTCCATTCCGTTGAGGTTTAAGCATAATAGGTGGTCCTTTAAAAGAGTGAGGACCGATTCCAAGCGTGGTAAATGGTCGTGCCCGTGGTGTAGATTGTAAACGATTCCAACCGACGGGGATCCTATTTTTCTGACAATTTGAAGCATATTTTCCGGTTCGCCAAACCATCCCCCATGGTTATAAAGACCAACCTTTACCCCAAGGCGTTTCGCTTCAATCAGGATAGGATCCAACTGTTTCACAACCTGTTGGACCTTTTCTTCTTGCGTTTTTCCAGGAGGATCACCGAGGCTTACCCAAAGTTCACAATCGAGTTTGCGCCTTTCGATGAGGCTTAAAATTGCCTTGGCTTCGGAATTGATCGCCGAAGGGAACCAAAACGCCCTAAGGTGGATTCCTGCTTTGTTAAGTTCGTCCACCTCTTGATCAAAAGTGGGAATATGTTCTGGTCGCCAGTCATAAGCAAATTCTTTGATTCCCAATTCCTTAAGTAATGCAGCCCTTTCTTTGGGATTTCGTTTTTTGGCATCAAAGGGAACAATGCACCACGCCACAAGGTTTTGACGGGAAAAAGAATCCAGATTTTGGCCGGAAGGCACAGTCGTTGAACTTTGGAAAAAAGGAAGCAAACTAAGCATTAGGGAAAGGGAAACGGAGCCAACGGTGGGCATGAGAGAACCTCAAGTGGTGGTGGTTAATCCAACCGATATTTGGCGGAAGGTCTGGACAATCCTGTCATTTTCCATGGAAAAAAGGCATTCTTCAAGTCTAAAATTTCAACTGCCAAGCTTTAGGGTAAAGCGATTTGTGGGGGTTGGTGCCTTGTCAGCCTCATTGGAAGCGAATACCCAGCGTTTTGGCCTAGAACTTTTTTCCCGGTTGGAGGAGCCATTTGTTTTTCCATTGGGCCCCACTTGGTGGGAAAACCGTCTAATGGCTCTCAGCATGGCCGATCCCGATCTTAAGGTGCAGCTTTTTCGATTTGTTGATGTTCTCCCCATGTTAGAAGGACCCGCGGATATTCGGAGCCATTTGGTTGAGTATCTTTTTGAGGCAAAGAATTGGAAATGGTTAGGGCACTTGGCTGGTTTCCTGCCCACCAAGGGAATTGTGGGGAAAGTAGTTCAAAGAACTGTCCTCTGGTCGGCTTCCCGAATGGCTAGAAAATTCATAGTTGGGGCCACAAGAAAGGAGACGATTGACCAAGTCCTTACCCTTCGAAAAATGGGTTTTGCCCACACCTTGGATGTCCTTGGCGAATCCACTTTAACCCAACAGGAAGCTGAAATTTCGGCCTTTGAATATATCCAATTGATTCGGGACCTTTCCCAAGCCTTTGGCGGTTTGCCCCCTGATCGGCTTTTGGATTGCGATGGTTTAGAACCCATTCCCATGGCCAATGTTTCGATCAAGGTTTCCGCCCTCACACCCACTTTTGATCCTTCCGATCCTGTTGGAACCATGAGGTCGGTACTTCCGGCACTTCGAAATATTCTTCGAGAAGCACGGGACAAGGGGCTGTTTGTCAATTTCGATATGGAGCAATTTTCATCCAAAGACATGCTTATCGGGTTGGTGTGTCAATTGTTGTCCGAACCAGAATTTCGTTCCTCCCCTGCCTGTGGTATTGCCATCCAAGCCTACTTGAAGGGTACCCTGGGCGACCTGATAAAAATTCGCGATTGGGCAAAGGCTAACAATCGCCCCATTACGATCAGGTTGGTCAAGGGGGCCTATTGGGATTTTGAATCCATCCATGCTATGCAAAACGACTGGCCCGTTCCGGTTTGGAACAAAAAGGAGCATACCGATTGGAATTATGAACACCTTTCGGCCTTTATCATTGAAAACAGGCGGTGGCTAAAACCGGCCTTTGCCAGTCACAATATTCGGTCTCTGGCTCATGCGATTGCCTTGGGGGAACAGCATAAACTTGATCCTAGGGAACTGGAGTTTCAATCCCTTTATGGAATGGGCCA